>JAGVYF010000001.1 GCA_018303425.1 Candidatus Woesearchaeota archaeon
ATTAAAAAAGTCATGATGTTTTCTTATAATGGAGATTTAGCTGAATAAATAGCTAAATTTTTATAATCTTTTCATTATTCTTATATTTATGCAATTAACAATCGGTATAGTAAACTGGAACACTGCGGAACATTTAAAAAAATGCTTAAATTCAATATTTAAAAGTAAAACTCACTTTCAATATGAAGTATACATTGTGGATAATAATTCTTCAGATAATAGTTTTGAGATAATTTCAAGATACAAAAAAGTCAAACTTATTCAAAATAAAGAAAATATCGGCATGGCTGCTTCTCTAAATCAAATAATTAAAGCAACAGATTCTGAATATCTTTTATTTTTACATCCTGATACAGAAATCTCTGAAGATACAATTGAAAAAATGTTAAAATTTTTAAATAAATATCCTTTGATTGGAATTGCAGGACCAAAACTAGTTTACCCTAATAATAAAATATTTTATTCGTGCCATAAATTTCCCACAATTATAAATCTTATTAAAGATGAAATTGGTTTAAATGGAGTTTATATGCGTAAAGCAAACCATAATAAGATACAAAAAGTTGATATTATAGCAAGCGCAGCAATTTTCATAAGAAGGCATTTATTCGGAGAAATAGGCTTATTAGACGAAAGATTTACTAACTGGTGTGCAGAATGGGATTTTGCATATAAAGCTAAAGAAAAGGGTCATGCGAGGGTATATGCGCCAATTACTAAAGTAATTCATTATGAAATAATGTCCGATACTAATTTAGAATATAAAAAACATTCTTATCCTATCGCGAATATAATGTTAGAACGATTATTATTATTTTATAAGAAACATTATTCATGGATTTCAATGATGCTATTAAAAAAATTAACTATTTTAAGACTAATAATTAAATCAGTGATTTATCCTAAAAGGTCCAGAGATTATTGGAAAGCAATTAAATTTACTATTTTCTGCTAACTTCTTTAAGAGCATTATTAAATTTTTCCAAAAAAACTGACCATGAAAAATTTTCTTTAACGTGTTTACGGCCTGTTTTGCCAATTTTTTCAACTAAATCAAAATTATCTGCGAGTAAAGACATCTTTGCAACCATTTCTTCAGGAGAATTAACTAAATATCCGGTTTTACCTTCAATTATAGTTTCTCTCGGACCGCCTTCATTAACTGAAATAATTGGCTTTTCACAAGCCATAGCTTCAAGTGGCGTAATTCCAAAATCTTCATTGATTGCTGTAAATAAATGAGCATAAGCATCTCTACAAACCTGTTGGTATTCTTTCTCAGGAAGATTCAATAAAAATTTAGCAACGCCATATTTTTTTAGTTTGCAGAGATATGGCCTATCTGAATCAAGAGCGCTTCCTGCAATAATTAACTCAAAATCCGGATGATTTTTCTTAAATACAAAAAATGCTTTCAAAGCAAATTCGAGTCTTTTTGAAGAAGTTATTCTTCCCGGGATTAAAAAATAGTTTTTATAGTCCCCCGGATTGAAATCATTAACATCAACTCCCGGATGTATTATATCTGAGGATTTATTTAAATAAGTAGATAACCTGTCCTGTACATTTTTGGAGTTACAAATGACTTTTTCAATTTTCTGAACAATGGGATAATTTAATTTTCGATATATTTTTGTAAGAGAATAAAACCCTGCTTTTGTTAAAAGATTACTTCGTTCTTTCATGCGTAGGCTATAAAGATCATAAAATGCCCTATGCGGAGAATGACAATACCATAATACACGCTCATTATTCTGACTAATCCAATGAGACGGCGACCAATGCGGGTTAATAACATCATAATTTTCTTTTAGTTTAAAGTTATGGAACCCATAGGCCGATTTAACTGTAAAAAATTTATTCATTGCATAAGGTTTAATAATTTTTATGTCGTGTTCTTTAAATCCGGCCCAAGTTTTTTCTTTATTGTAATTGAATGTATATAATGTAGGATTATATTTATCGGCAATGCGTAATATAACATTCTCTGCGCCCCCCTTTAGATTTAGATTCGTTTGAAATATAATTAAGTCCATTTTAAATGAAATAAACCGCAAAATATTATAAAATTATGTATTATAGAATAAATGATAAATTTAAAAAGAAATACTGATTAATTTGATTAATGGATTATAAAGATTTTTTAAGCGGAAAAACTGAAGAAACATTTTATTTTAAAGCAAAAAATCGGCTAATCAATATTATTATGAAAAAAATTAAAAAAAAAATTTTTAAAAATAACGATGAAAAATTTAAAATATTAAATTTAGGCGTTGGCATGGGAAACGACTTGAAAATTTTTAAAAAATACGGCGAAAATTATATAATTGATATCAATGATAAAGCTTTAAATCAAATTGATAAAAGACTATATACTGAAAAAAAAAAAGAAGATGCCTGTAACCTATCATATAAAGACAATTTTTTTGATATTGTAGTTGCATTGGGTGTATTAGAGCATGTTAAAGAGGATAATAAGCTAATTAATGAAGCATACAGAACATTAAAAACAGGGGGGGTATTTGTTTTTGAGGTACCTTGCCATCAATTTCTGTTTAGCAGTCATGATGTTGCATTAGAACATTATCGCAGATATTCCAATAAAAGAATAATAAAATTACTGGCTCGATTTAACAATTTAGAGATATTCTATTGGAATTTTCTATTATTTATTCCTGTTATGATAATGAGGATATTTAGAAAAAAATCCGAACCCAAAGTAGATAATATGAAAGTACCTCGGTTTATTGATAATATACTTTACTATATTCTTAATTTTGAAAATAATTTAATTAAAAGCAATATAAAAGTACCAACGGGGATTGGACTTATCGGTTATTGCCAAAAGCCATTATAATCGCATTTTTTACTAGTATGTATAAGTGTGCATTGATTATTTAGCCAGAAAATACACTTATTTCCCGCCAGTTTTTGACTGATGGTTTTAGATATCAGAAAGAGCGAAACGAGTATGCCATCAGTTATAGTAAAGTTTCATTTTACTGCATGATCCTAATTTTTCTTAAATCAGCACAACAATCTTTAAAAAGGAACCTTATATTAGATAATCCATGCAGCCCTTCTATAATATTGAAAAAGAACCATTAAAAATTCTTTTAATCTATCCTAATAGAATAGAATCGCCTAAAGACATTTCTCACGGTTTAGCGCAAATAAGCGCAGTTCTTAAAAAAGAAGGACACATCATAGAGCTACTGGACTCAACATTTCAAGAATTAAGTGACGAGACAATAATAAATAAAGTCAAAGAATTCCAACCCCAGCTTGTTGCAATGACAGCCGCATCAAACGATTATTATTATTCTAAACATATAGCTGAAGTCATTAAAAAAGTATCTAATGTACTAATACTTGTAGGAGGATTTCATGCTATAATTGCGCCTTATGATTTTGTAAAACATGACTGCTTTGACATGGTCTGCATTGGTGAAGGAGAAGATGCCATTAAAGAATTAGCATATTATATACAAAGAGGCAATATAAATTACAATATCAAAAATATCTGGTTTAAAAGAGGTGAAGAAGTAATCACAAACCCTCTTAGAAAATTAAATGAAAATCTTGAATCTTTGCCATTTCCTGATACTGAATTATTTGATTATCAAAAATATATTAATGCCAATAGAGGACTTGCAACTTTTATTTCTACAAGGGGCTGTCCTTATCAATGTACTTATTGTATAAACAAAACTTTAATCGGGAAATATGCAGGCTTAGGCAAATTTATTAGATACAAATCAATTGATTATTTATTTGAAGAGATTAAAGGAGTTATCAAGAAATACAATGTTAAAGAAATTGAATTCTATGATGACACTTTCACACTGGATATTAAAAGAGTAAGAGAATTTTGCGAACGATATCCTAAAGAAATTAAACTTCCTTTTTACTTAAACGTCAGAGTGAATTCAGTGACTGAAGAGATGTTTAAACTACTAAAAAAAGCTGGATGTACAAGAGTAAACATAGGTGTAGAGGCAGGAGACAAATACATAAGAAACGAAATATTAAAACGCAATATGACCGATGAACAGATTATTCAAACATTCAAGTGGGCAAGAGTTGCAGGTCTTGAAACTTATGCATTCAACATGATTGGTCTTCCTTATGAAACTAAAGAAAGTATACAAAAAACAATTGAATTAAACATGAAGATTCAACCAGACAGAGTTGGTGCATCAATATTCAATGCTTATAAAGGGACAGAACTTTATAAAATTTGTAAAGAGAACGGCTGGTTAAAAGAAGAAATAACTAAAGATTCATATTTCCAATCAAGTAATGTTAATCACCCTAACTTTACAATTAAAGAATTAAAATTTATTCGTGACACATTTGGCGCGCAAGTATATAGAAAAGAAAGAAAGTTAAGAGCAACATTGGATATCATAGATAAAACTTTAAGTAAGTATCCCTTTTTTTATCAGATAAGATCATTTTTATTTAGAATTAATGTTGTGAGAAGATTGGTGAAAAGCTTATGATTTCGATATTAATAACATCATACAAAGAATCGAGAACAATTGGGAAAGCAATTGAAGCATTTAACAACCAAAAAATTAAAGAAAATTATGAAATTCTTGTTGCTTCTCCGGATTTTGAAACCGGGACCGTTGTGATGAAATATGCTTCGATGTTTCCAAATATAAGATGGATTCAAGACAAAAGGAAGGGTAAACCCGCAGCAATTAATTTGCTTTTAAAAGAAGCAAAGGGAGATATTTTATTTTTAAGCGACGGAGACGTATATGTAAGTGATAATTCAGTAAATGATTTATTAGAACATTTTAAAGATCCAAAGGTTGGAATTGTTTCAGGCAGGCCGGTATCATTATCTCCTAAAAATACGATGCTGGGATATTGGTCGCATTTATTAACTAATGAAGCAGCACATGCTACTAGAATTGAAAGGACTCAGAAAGGTGAATTTATAGTTTGTTCAGGATATTTATTTGCAATAAGAAAAAAATTTCAATACATCCCAGAAGATTTGCTCAGTGAAGATGCAATAATGTCTCATTTGATGTGGCAAAAAGGATATAAAACAAATTATGAACCCAAAGCAGAGGTATATGTAAAATATCCTACAAACTTTAAAGATTGGATAATACAAAAAAAAAGAAGTGCTGGCGGATATCAACAAATAAGCAAATACTTTAAAAACCCCCCTATAATGAGAAGTTTTAGCAAAGAAATAATTAATGGTTGGTATAAACCCTTAAAATATGCAAGCAATACTAAAGAATTTATTTGGTCCTTAGCATTATATCCCGCAAGATTATATCTTTGGCTAAAAATATTCATGGATATAAATAATAAACATTTTAATTTGCTGGACATATGGAAGCCTGTAGAGAGCACAAAATGATTGATAAAATAAAAAAATGGATTAAGAACCCGTATAATGCAATACTCATAGCCTTATTAATAATAACAATATTTTTTAGATTAAGATATTTATTTCAAGAGAGTATTTGGGTAGATGAAACGGCTTATTATTTATTAGCTAAATATATAAAAGAAACTTTTTCATTTGGGCCATTTAGTCCATTTACAGAATTAAGATTGACTTCTGATATTGTAATTGTGTTTTGGAGTTTCTTTTTTAATTTGTTTACTGCGGGCAGAATGATGGCTTTGACATTTGCAGTATTAGGAATTATTTTTTCTTATCTGATAGGGAAAGAAATTAAAAATGAAATTTTAGGTTTACTTGCGGCAACTTTAGTTGCGTTTAATCCTTATTTATGGTTTCATTCAAGTAGAACATTAATTGATTCGCCATTAACCACGATGTTTATTATATGCGCTTATTTTTTAATAAAATTAGAAAATAAATTTTCACTTAAAAATTTAGTTTATTTAATAATTGCATTAGTTTTTACAATTCAAACCAAGTATGTAGGAGTATTATTTATATTTATAATTTTAATTTATTATTTATTAAAATTTCTTCTTGTTATACAAAATAAAAAACAAACGCTAACAAATTTATTTAAATCTAAAATAAGTTTGCTGTATTTAATTTTTTTACTGCCATTATATGCTGTAAAAAAGATTATTTTTGAGGGAATTGGTTCATTGCAATATGATCCATTTTTTATAGAACAAATTCCAATTATGCTGTCTGAACCTATAATGTGGTTAGCCGTATTTGGTTTAATCATATCATTATTTTACAAAAAAAAATCTTATTTAATTATTGCTTCATGGACGCTATTAATTTATGCGGCATTTTCATTACATCCCGCAAACCATGATCCCAGATATATTCTTCCGGGAATTCCAGGGATTATATTATTGGCTTTAATAGGATTATTTGAAATTGGAGACCTGATTCAAAGATATACTAATTTTGATAAAAAAATCTTCCAAATGATTTTAACAATTTTATTAATATTTATAACAATCCCAATACATTATGAAACTGCAAATTCCATGAATTTGAGATCGTTTTATGCATTTACGGGGTATGATGAAGCGGGAAAATGGATTCAAGATAATGTTGAAGATGGTTCAACAGTGTTTGTAATGTCAACATCCTGGGCAAATTTTTTTTCAAACAATCTTTATAACCGGATTAGTATTGATAACTCTGCTAAATTAAAGGTCCCGGAGGATCTGATTTCTGAATTAAATAATTATAAAGATAGGCCTTTTTATTTAATCATTGACAATTGGGAAGCAGGAGCACAACCAAAATGGTTAACACCTACAGAAGAAAATATTAACAATATTATAAGTATGGGATTTGAATTAAAAAATGTGATAACAAAAAAATACCCTCTCGATAATCAACAATTTACAGAGATATATAACAAAATTGGGCTATTTACAATAAACATTGATGATAGAAATTTACAAGAAATACCCGCAATTTTCATTTTTAAAAAACTTAGGGGATAAATCAATGAAAGTTATTATTTCAATTCCGGCCTATAATGAAGAAAAAACTATTGATAAAGTAGTCCTAGAAATAAATGAAGTAATGTGTAGTACGAATTATAAATATGAAATAATAGTTATTGATGATGGATCCAAAGATAAAACTGTTGAAATTGCAAAAAATGCGGGAGCAAAAGTTTATTCAAACAAAATTAATCTTGGGCTTGCAGAAACTTTTAAGCATGAGATTCAACGGTGTAAAGAACATAAAGCAGATATAATTGTGCATACTGATGCAGATGGTCAGTATCCGGCAATATTCATTCCGCAACTCATCAAAAAGATAGAAGAAGGTTATGATTTAGTTTTGGGAAGCCGGTTCGGCAGGGGGAAGTATAGCGGTTCTATGACTAAAAGTATGGGCAATATTGCATTTGCTAAATTATTTTCCCGATTATTAAACGCTAAATTGACAGATACAACAACTGGATTTAGGGCATTTACAAATAGGGTTGCAGAACTGCCTTTGATTAATACTTTTACATATACCCAAGAACAGCTTATTCGGGCAGGCAAGGCAAAGATGAGGATTGGAGAAATCTCAATTAAAACAAGAAAAACTCGGCCTAGTCGATTATTTAGTGGACCTTTAAACTATGCGCTAAAAGCATGGATAAACATATTTCGAATATATAGAGATTTTGAACCGTTAAAATTTTTTGGTATTATAGGGTTAACTTTATTTACTCCGGGTTTTTTGATTGGGCTCTATTTTATTTTATTGCACTTTACAGTGGGTATAAGCGGCCATACGGGTTTATTATTTCTAATGTTAATACTTTTGTCAACCGGATTACAGATTATGTTATTTGGATTTTTGGCAGATATGTCTAGAAAATGAAAATTAAAAAAACATTGCTTAAGATATTAGTCAGCTTATTATTTTTAGGGATTATTCTTTTAAAAATTGATGTCAATAAAACTATTAACACTTTAACATCTATTAAACCAGAGATAATTATTTTGTTTCCACTAATTATAATTATAGGTTTTCTTTTAAATTCATTTAATATTTATATATTATTTAAAGGAATTAACCTCAGAATTAATTATATTTATGTGTTCAAGAGTTATATTTCGGCGTGGCTTTTCGGGAAAGTATCAACTGGCAAAAGCGGAGAACTTTCAATATTATACTTTTTATCAAAAAAAGAAAAATATATTCCCTTTAATAAATCAGCAGCAGTAATCTTTATTGATAAAATTATCAGTTTTTTAGTGCTTTTATTTATATCTTTTTTTGCAAGTTTAATCTTATTTCGTGAAAGGCTCTATCTAATTTTAATAATATATTCGGCAATATTTATAATTGTTATTGCTGTTTTATTTTCATATAAGGCAATCTCCAGAATTATAAATTTTTTTTTTAAAAGACAAAACTATTTAGCGGGATTTACTAAAAATATCAAATATCTATTAAAAAATAGTAAAAAAAATATTTTAGTTAATATAATATTCACGTTCATTAAACATATTAATGTTTCTTTTGCAATTTTCATTATTTTTTGGGCATATGGGTTTCAAATTCCATTCATAATGGTTTTTTTAATATCCGGCATTGAAGGGATTATAAGCCAGGTACCAATTGCCTTCATGGGGCTGGGTGTGACAGAAGGGGCAGCCGTTATTTTATATAGTTTAATTAATACTCCTTTACAAATTACAATATCTGTATATATCTTCCTAAGAATTTATAGTTATTTTTTTGCTTTTGTATTATATTGTTTAAAACAAATTATATCTTAATTTCCGAGATAAGATAATCCTTTAATTAAATATCTTTTAAACATATTAAAATCACGAATCTTAAAAAATTGCCTTAAAATATAATTTGGCCTGATATAAAATTCTTTGTATGCTTGTTTTTGAATTGTTTTTAAATATTCTTTCGTTAAACCATGCGGCAAATAAACCGGTTCATTGCTATGGCTTGACATATTTTCATAGGCATTTGGATCAAAAGTCCCATATTGGGCGCAGATATTATAAAATTCAGTATTTGATAACGGCATAACTAAACTAAATTGCACGCCATCAAGTTTTAAAGACTTTGCAAAATTAATTGTATCATTAATTGTTTCTTTTGTTTCAGTAGGATTTCCAATCATAAAGTAACCTTTAGTAAATATTCCCGATTTATTTACCTGATTAATAACTTCATTTACTTGTTTGAAATTAATTCCTTTTCTTAAAAAAGTTAAAATGTCTTTATTTCCGCTTTCTATTCCAAAACTAATGTACCAACAACCTGCTTTTTTTATTAAATTGATTAACTCCATATTTTGATAAATCACATCTATTCTTCCATGGCAAGACCAAGTTAAATCAATGTCTTTTTCTAGAATCAGATTACAAAAAGTTTTGATTTTTTGTGGGTCTAATAAAAAAGTATCATCGACGAATTGAATTTCTTTTATACCATATTCTTTCTGTAAATGTTCTATTTCATTAATAATATATTCGGCAGAATGTCCCCTATATTTCCTTCCGAACACATGTTCGCAAAAAAGACAAGCGTATGGGCATCCCCTTGTTGTTATCATTGTTGTCATTGGCAATCTCATATATCGAAAACTAGATTTATATACCGAATTGGTTATGTCTAAAAGATGTCTTGCCGGGAAAGGGAGGTTATCTAATTCATCTAATAACGGCCTATCTTTATTTTCTATAATCTTCCCTTCTTTTCTAAAAATAATTCCGGATATTTCGGCATATTTCCCTTCATTTTCCATCTCAAAAATTAATTCTATTATAGTATTTTCACTCTCTCCTTTTACAATAAAATCAATATTAGAGTTCATCTCCATTAGTTTTGTTTTAAGTAAGGATGCATGCGGTCCGCCTAGAATAATTTTAATATTTTTATTTGCTTCCTTAATGATATCAATACATTTTAAAATCTGTTTATGCATTAAAGTAATTGTAGTTATTCCCACCACTAGGGGATTTTCATTTTTTATATAATTTTCAAGTTCTTCTTCAAAAATATTTTGCGCTTGACCATCAAAAATAACTACGTTGTGATTTTTTTGTTCTAAAACTGCCGCAATATACATTAAACCGAGCGGGGGATAGGTCGCACTTTGTTCGTCCCATCTTAAATTTTTATTAAATAAAGGGGGGTTAATCAATAATATTTTCATAACCAAAAATAATAAACTCTTACTTATAAAGTTTTATATGTTATATAAAATATCTTAAGTTTACAGGGTTTGAACCATTTTTAACAATAAGATATGCATAAGAACTAGAAAAACCAAATCGCATACATAATTTTCTTAACTTATTAAAACCAAATCTATAAGAAGATGATAAAGTTAAATTACGGATCTGTATCACCTTAAACCCCTCTTTTTTAAAAAGATCAATCCAATATTTTTGACCAAAATTAATAAATTCAGAAAAATGGTTATAATTTTCGCCGTGTATTGGCGGGAAAATTTTATTAACCCATAATTTATTTTTACTTTTAATATTGTCTCTAGTGCTATTTTCTTTTAATTTAGAAAATGCGACTTTTCGTCTTTCTTTATTTGATAACATATAGGCGATATACGGATAATATAAAACAAAATTTAACAATTTCCAATAACGATTTGGCATAGTATGTATCATTATACCATCGGATTTTAAAACGTTATATAGCCCTTTGAGACATTTTTCTTTATTTTTAATATGTTCTAAAAGATTGGAAGAAAAAATAAAATCAAAAGAGTCTTTTTCAAAATTTAAATCTTCTGCGTCACAAATTATCAATTTTAAATTTTCTTGATCAGAGAGTTTTATATTCAACCTTTCTGCATTATATTCAGTGCATATTATAGAATGACAATATTTCAATAAAATTTTAGATTGAAATCCATCTCCTGCTCCGATTTCCAATGCATTTTTAAAAATATTAGAATCCGCTTTTTTAAAAATAATTTCTAAATCTTTTTTGCGGAGGTTATCTCGGGCACTTTTCCAATATGTTATATAATCATACATAACATTAAAAAAAAAGAATAATATTTAAATATTTGGATTTAAGGCAATTTAAATGATTCATAAATTTGGAGGTAAGATTTAGCCATTAAATTGGCATTAAAATTATTCTGAACGTGCCTTAATCCAGTTTTACCCATTCTTCTTGCAATCTTTGGATTAGAAAATAAATAAACAATTGCTTCAGCAATCTCTTTTGAACTTTTTGGTTTAACTAATATTCCAGTTTTAGGAGTAATTGTTTCAGGAATTCCTCCGACATCACTTCCGATTACAGGGGTTTGCGCAGCCATTGCTTCTAATTGCACCTGGCCTAAAGCTTCCATTACAGAAGGAATACAAAACACATTAGCTTTTCTATATATTTCACTAATTTTGTCTGGATGTATGTAATCATAAAATTGAACATTTTTTCTTAAACATTTGCTTAATATAAATTTTTTAACTTTTGCTTTAAAAAAAAGGTTAGATTTACCAATAAATATAAATTTAGCATCCGGAAATTTGTTTACCACATAAGGCATAGCGTTTACCAAATACCATACGCCTTTTCGTTCCATATTTTTACCTACATAGAGTACTGCATGATTCAAATATTTAGAATCAGGGATCTTTAAATTAAAATCTTTGATTTTTATTCCTTTATGTATTACTTTAATCTTGGATTTAGAAATGTTGCAGGTTTTAGATATGATTTTTGCAGTATGATAACTATTTGCAATAATTAAATTTGCTTTTTTTAAAAAATATTTGTCTAAAATTTTAACTAATTGATAATGAGTGTATCTTAATAAAATATCAGTAGAAATATAGGGAAATTTAAAAATATTCCATGACGATTCTAACGCATATGTATCATTCACTGAAACAATTTTGGGAATTTTAATTCTGGAGTTTAAAAAAAAACTATCAAATTTATCCATCACATGCAAAATATCAAAATTAGATAAATCGGTCTTTTTAAAAAAAGATCTTAATTTCCAGGATAGTAAAAGCCTAATATCCATTGGTAAAAATTTCTCAATAAATTTAGATTTAAAAATGTTTAAACGGTAAATCTCAAGATTGCCTTTTTTTTCATATTTTGAACCACCCATCATCAGCAAAGTAATAACTGTTACATCATGTCCCCTAGAAACCAGATACTCTACTACGTGTGTTGCAGTTCTACCTGGACCAGAACTAATATAAGGGGGGTACTCGTGAGTCACAATGCAAATTTTCATAAGGGTATAAAATCTGCAAATATTTATAAACCTAACCTTTTTATCAAATACAAATTGGAAAAAACAGAAAAATACAGTTTTAAAAAGTATAATAATGTTAATCGTTTTATTAGTTATTATTATCAATTATTGATAGTTATTAATCTTAAACCTAAAAAAGTTTTAGAGATTGGCGTCGGTCATGGATTTTTCACAAATAATCTTAGATATATGGGATATGACATAACTACATGTGATATTGACAAAGATCTTAGACCAGACATAGTTTCAGATATCACAAAATTAAATCTTCCCGATAACTCGTACGATACTGTTGTTGCTTTTGAAGTTTTAGAACATTTACCTTTCAAACTTTTTGAAAAATCTTTAATTGAAATGAAACGAGTTTCAAAAAAATATGTAGTTTTATCAATCCCTCACCCTACTCTTTATTTGGGATTATTTGCGGGTTTTCAAAAACCGTTGATTAAATTAAACTTTCGCATTCCGACGCCTTTTTTAAGAAGAAAATTTAAAAAATTAATTAAATTTAGAAAAGGTAAAGGAATTATTGACAAAATCAAAAATATATTTTTAAAACTTTTTTACTCAGAAGAACATTATTGGGAAATGGGGATAAAAAATTATCCAAGCAATAAAATTATTAAAAAGATAGAAAAACATTTTAAGATAGTTAAAAGTTTTCAACCCAAATATAGTGTCTATCATCACTTTTTTGTATTAGAAAAATAATATTCCACTCATGAAAAAATAAATTATTTCTTATAAAAAACAAATCTCGATAACAACGAATTAAATCCCCTAACCAATCTTCTCACATCTGCAACACTTCTCATGCTTTTTAAATTTTGAATAATTACAGGGATAGAAAAATAATATTGTTTATACATTTTTTTCTGTAAACCAACTAACTCATCTTTTGTTAATGATTTAGTTCTTAATATTGGACCATGGCATCCGTCAAAATCTTCCCATGAGTTATATTCGAGTAATCCTGCATTTTTTACTTGTTCAAATAATTGAGTGCCTGGAAAAGGCGCTGCAATTGTAAATTGCACATAATCTGCGTGAAGTTTTATTGCAAAATCAATTGTCTCTTTAATCGTAGATTTATTCTCATTAGGCAATCCAATAACAAAGCTCCCTGTTGCCCTAATTCCTGCTTTTTGAGTTAATCTAACTGCTTTTAAGACTTGATCTTTTGTAATTGCTTTGTTAGAATCATTTAAAATATCCTGAGAACCTGATTCAAACCCATAAAATATTTCTTGGCATCCCGCATTTTTCATCAATTTTAATATTTCATAATCAACAGTATTAACTCTCCCCATACATAACCAGGGCAAATTTAGTTTACGATTCATTAATTCATTGCAAAAAACTATTATCCACTGTTTTTTAATGATAAAGGTATCATCATCAAAATAAATTTCATCTACTCCATAATTTTTAACTAAATGTTCGATTTCATTAATAACATTTTTTGGATTTCTTTGTCTATGTTTGTGTCCGTACAATGTTTCAGGCCATAAACAAAATGTGCAATGATAAGGACATCCCCTGCTTGAGATTACTAACCCAGTTCTTTTACCGCCAAAAAATGCTTGTTGATAATTTTCAATTTTAAACTGCTTTCTATCGGGATAAGGTAATTCATCAACATTTTCAACATGGGTTATTGGATTTATAGCTATACCGCTCATTGAACGATACACGAGCCCACTAACTTCCTTGAATGATTTTTTGCCTTCAATTGCTTTGCATAAATCTTTTATAGAAAGGTCAAATTCACCTTTTAATATAAAATCTATAAATGAAAAGTCCTGTATTATATCCGCTGCATAATATGTTACATGTGAACCGCATAAAACGACTTTACAGCCAACTTCCCGCTTAATTCTTTTAGCAGTTTCAATGTCATGCAAAATTGAAGGAGTGGATGTTTCTAAGAGAATAAGACTGGGCTGCTCTCTTTTCACCCTTTTAACAAATTTAGGGATACCTTCTTCCAAATCAACAGCGTCTAATCCTATAACTTCATAACCTTCCTTTTCCAATATAGATACTGCATAAGCTAAGTAGATAGGAAATGTAAGCACTTTATCTCCTCTTCTATGCGGCCAACGTATGTTACTTCTCGTACCATAACCCTCTCCGGGCCATGGCGGATTTGCTATAATAACTTTCATTTTAAAACTAATCTTAAAACATTATATATAAATATTTTGTAATTACAAACATAAATTTATATAAAGAGGTAAAAAACAAAATAAGTATGTACCAAAATCAATTTTCAATGTTTGAAAGAATAGGACATACCATACTTGGAAATCTACCTTTTAGAAACATAATAATTGAGAATCTGAACAAATTTAGAATTAAACAAATTAAAAAATTAAAAACTCCAATTAATGTTGTATTTTATGTTACAGATGGCTGTAATTTAAGATGCAAGCATTGTTTTTACTGGAAAAATTTGAAAAATAAAAATGATGAACTTAAAATAGATAAAATTAAAAAAATTGCTAAAAGCTTCAAACACCCATTACATATGTTATCTTTAACAGGCGGAGAACCTTTTATGAGGCAAGATATTGTTGAAATTTGTAATCTTTTTTACAAATATAATAATACAAAAAGAATTAACATTGCAACAAACGGAATACTTACAGGAAAAATAGTTGAAGCTACAAAAATAATATTAAGAAATAATCCCACTAAACGTTTTACGATATTTATATCTTTAGATGGTTTACAAAGTACTCATGATTCGATTAGAAATTATAACGGCTCATTCGAGAAAGCAATTAAAACTATTAAAGAACTTAAAAAGATTAAAAATAAAAATTTATCTATTTTTGTTGCAACTACTATTACAGAACAAAATTTTGAAGAATTACCCGAATTAATTCAATTTGTTAAAGCATTAAAAGTTATCCACAAGTTTAATTTATTGAGAAACAATTCTACTGTGCACAATATTGACCCATCATTACTTCATGATTTTGACCCACAACACGCCAAACTTCCAAAAAATAAAGATCTTGAGAAAGTTTTTCAAATAATAAAAAATAACGGAAAAAGTATTTCAAACAAAGTTGAAACTTTAAAAATTAAATATTCTATAGATCTACTTAAAAATTTTCACAAAATAAAATGTTTAGCTACTTTTACAGACATGGTCCTTTTTCCAAAAGGAGATATCTCTGTTTGTGAACCTACTAACTCTTTTGGGAATTTAAAAGATTGGGATTACAACGTTTACAAAGCATGGGATTCTAAACATGCTAATAAGAGAAAGTCCAAACTTAAATCATGCTCATGTATTCAATCATGTAACTTGCTTAACTCCATGAAGTATGACACAAAAACTCTTAAAAAAATTCTCTAACACATAGATTCACTATCTTATCGGCAAGTAAATTATCATCAAACTTTTTTGAATCAACAAAACCATTCTGTTTAATTTTCTCCCGCAAATCTGAATCTTTGTATAAAGTATAAATTTTATCAGCTAAACTTTGAGAATCACCTACTTCATAATACAAGCAATTAAATTTATCCTCAGTAACTTCACGCATTGAACTTAAATTTGGTGCGATAATTGGCAGGTTACATGCCCAATACTCAAATGTTCTTAAAGTAATCCTAATCCATCCTGAGAGGCGATTTGGGAGTATAACGAGGCCTACATCAGCATTTGAGATATATTTTCTAACTTCATCCTGAGACACCCACCCAGTATATTTAAAATATTGATCCAAATTATTTTCTTGAGCCTTTCTTTTTAGGCTAGGTAAAATTTTCCCATCACCTACAATCCAGAATTCAAAATTAGGGATAGAATTTTTCAGTTTTTCAATACATGGTATAATTATTTCCAAACCATCTTGAGGATCCATACCTCCTTGTAAAACAGCTACAAATTTATCATCATTCCTGTTTTTATCAGGATAGAAGGTTTTAAGATTAACACCATCATAAACAATATCAATTTCCCTATTGTAACGCTTTTCCAAATAATTCTTTATAAATAGCGTATTTGAAATAACTTTATCGGCTTTTTTTATTGTCCATGCTTCAAATTTGCCTACCAAAGCAAAAAATAATTTTTTCAATCTACCTTGTACGCTATCCTTACCAAACTCAGCAATAAAATCAGTAGGATCAAACACTACAGGTGTTCCAGTTAGCTTACCTGCAACTATTGAGGGAAAACCACAAACTGCATTATGAACAAAAATCAAATCAGTTTTATATTTTTTAATCAACTTTAATATCTTAAGAAACAATATTGGATTGTAAAATGCATATTTAATAATTTTTTTAAAATCATGACGACTAATATTGTACATTGAAATAAATTTAATTCCAGTTTTATCAAATGCTTCTTTTTCACTTATCCCTAAAGGACAAAATACTATAGGGTTATAACCTAATCTTTTAAATGCTCTTGCAACAGCATAAAGTCTAGGTGCACCCCCCCCCTTATTTGGCAGGACCATGTCGTTAATAACTAAAAGTATATTTTTCATTAACCAACATAATACTATACTAATTTTAAAGATTTATATTCTAAATCACAATCAAATTAACTTTCGTGTTCATAAATTACAAGATTATTTTCGCTATATATTTTAGTCAGATTTTTTTGAGTAATAAAATCTAAAAATCTAGCTTCAATACCTTTTATTTCATTAATGCTAAACTCTTTTTTTAAATTAGAAATAAGCTCTTCATTATGATAATAAACTACATAATATTCTTCATTGATATTTAATTCATTAAACATTTTATAACTTACTACACTATAATTTTCACCAAAATAATTGTTTAAATATTGAGAATCTCCAAAAATAATAATTAAACTTTTATCGGGTATGACCTCATAAATAATTTTCATAATTTCAAATTTGGAATTTGTATATTCTGACTGTTTGTACATAATGAATGGAGCAGATATAATTAATAAGATTAACATAAATGGCACAATTCGTTTAAAATATTTGTTTAAAAACAATGAATACGGAATCAACATTAATGGTATAATCGGGAAAAAATACCTATGTCCAATTATAAAATTAACTAACCAATTATATCTAATTATGTCTGATTTTCCAAGAACCAATATAAATAATAGGATTGATAAAACAATTTCATTTTTTCGTTTATACTTGATAAAAAATGGAACATATAACATTAATGGGTAAATCAATGACATTACAAGAATAGGTTTCCAATAAATCAGTAATTGTGATAAAGAAAAATATAAAAAGGTTTCAGATATATTTGAATTTAAACTTTGCCTGGCTGTAAAAAAAGACCCATATGACAGGTAATTAAAAAAGATTATTAAGATAAATGAAGGAAATACTCCCGAAAAATACTGAAATATTTTTTTAAATTTTTCACTGCTAAAGGAAGATTTTATCCACTTTAGAATTAGGAGAATGCCCACACTAACAACAATTAAAGCATTTGTGGTCCTAATTAAACAGCTAATTCCTAAAAAAAAGCCACTCCAAAAATATTTAATTTTATCCTTTTTTAACAACATATAGAATCCCAATAATGTAAAAGTAATAGTTGGTATTTCGCTCATAATGGTCCTTGAATAAAATAAAAGCCCCGGATAAAAAAGATAAAACAAAGAATAGATTTTAGGAATATTATATTCGTTAAATATTTTAATTAATATATAAAGATTTAATAGGTGAAACAATAAACCGGCTAAAAAAATAAATTGCCATCCTATTGATGCAAAAGGTACCAGTATTGCCGAATTTCCTAAAGGAAATCCCGGGACATAAGCTTGTCTCAAATTAGAATATGCTTGATCATAACTCTGATAAAGATTATCAATTATTATTTTACCCCCTGATAAGTGATATGCAGTCATTAAATAAGAGCCTTCATCGGCAATTGAAAAAAAATTTGGATACATGACTACAAATGAAATTAAATATAGAAATATACCTATCCAAAATAAGTTATTATTATTTAACATATAACTCTGAAAAAACTATGTATGTTTAAATATAATATGGGATATATAACGTATATTTCAAGGTATACATATATTTAAAAGTAAAATAATTTAAGAACAAATATTTAAAATATAGGGTGAAATTATGACATTTATACCAGTTGCAAGTGCATATATTACAGAAGAAGATGCTAAAGCAGTTTATGATGTTGTTAAATCAACATGGTTAAGCCAAGGTAAAAAAGTTTTAGAATTTGAAGAACAATTTAAAAAATATGTTAATGCAAAACATGCAATAGCAGTAAATAATGGCACATCTGCAATACACTTGATTCTTGCAGGATTAGGCATAAAGCAAGGAGATGAAGTAATTTTGCCTTCTATGACGTTTATCTCAACTGCTAATGCGGTTTTATATCAAAATGCAACACCAATTCTTGCAGAATGCGATCCTAAAACATATAATATTACGCCCCAAGAAATAGAACGAAGAATAACTGATAAAACTAAAGCAGTAATTGCTGTAGACATGAATGGCATGCCTGTTGATTATGATGAAATTCAAAAAGTTTGTGACAAACATTCAGTATATTTTATTGCGGACAGTGCTGAAAGTTTAGGCGCAACTTATAAATATCGTAAAATTGGAGAAATAGCGCCAGTACATATGTTTAGTTTTTTCCCTAATAAAAATGTTACAACTGGTGAAGGGGGCATGATTACTACCGATGACGATGTCTTAGCTGAAAAAATTAGAATGCTGCGTAATCAAGGACAAAATGGGAGATATAATCATGTTATGTTAGGTTACAATTACCGAATGACTGAAATGCAGGCTGCGCTAGGAATAGTCCAATTAAAAAGATTAGATTGGATTATCGCCGAAAAAAATAAAATTACAAATGTCTATAATTTAAGATTTAAAAATAATCCGCACATCAATCCCCCATTTATCCCGAATTATGTAACACAACATTCATGGTACATGTATGCAATTTCTATAAATGGCACACTTGAAGAAAGAGACAATCTTGTTAAAAAATTGAATGAAGCAGGTATAGGAACAAGATTAAGCTTCCCGCCAATACATTCTCAACCATTATTTTGTGAACGGTTCGGTTATAACGTTAATTCATTGCCTGTAACGCAGGCAGCATGGACAAAATTAATTGATATACCAGTGTGGGTTGGAATGAAAGACGAAGATCAAGAAAAAATAATAACTACGCTTGAAAAATTCTGTTCAGTTAAGTTTTAAACCCAAGCAGGAGAATCTGATACATAATTTGGTGCACCCACATAATCTGTTAATTTATTAAATGTCCTAGTGTAAAAAGCATCATATTTTGAGATGTCCACATTTTTAAAATTTCTTGATGTTTTGGTTACATTTTTAGAAAAGACTAAAAAAGTTTTATTATTTTGATATAAAAGTTTATAAGACAAAATAAAACTATTTTTCTCTGCTTTCTGAATATAATCATTATCATATGGACCAAGGATAATGTAATCAACTTCATTTAAATGTTTTTCAAAAAAATTATTCATGTTTGCGGGTTCAAATACGTTATAAATTTGGCGATGTAAATAATATTTTCCATTTATCGGCCCAATACGCGTGGACTCATATTTGGACATGATTTTAGCTTCAGGGGCAGTGTTAGTCCTTACCCAAAATCCTACTGCTTTAATGCCGCAATCATAAAGATATGCCCCATTTGTAATAAAATTAGTATCATATTCAGGTATTCCATAAATTTTAGGAAATAAATGTAGAATAGTAACAATAAATAAAATAACTAGAATTATATTTTTAAAATAAGGTTTAAATTTAAGTTTAAAAAGCATTATAAAACTAAACATTATTAAGAATACAATTGAAGTAAAAATATAGACTTTAACATTAACAGTCGACGGGTCTAGAAAAAATGCAAAGGGTAATGAATAAATTAATCCCGCAAAAAGTAAAATTGACTCTTTTTTCAATGTAAATAAATGTTTAATTCCGATAGTTACCATTAATAATATAAAAATAAAAAGCACCGGGTTGATAACTCCTAAAAAAGAGTCTGCCAAACTTAGCAGATGGAAATCAAAATATTTTGGTTTTGCAAATATATGCCCAATCATACCTATATTCGCGCCAACGTCAGAAGTACTGATAAATTTACCCATAAAATAAATTAATATTTGAAATATTCCTGCAGTAATTGGCAATAATAACGTTTGCCAATTTAAGATTTTTTTAAGTAGGGCGGTGAATTTTTGGAATGAATTAAACATATCGTTATTAGACGCTAAAATAGTAAATGCCATTACAAGTATAAATTGCGGGAAAAAATTATCCGTTAATATGAATATTGCAGACAATACTGAATTTCTAAATGCATATTTGGTGTTATTAGTTTGAAAATATTTAATACAATAATAAATTGCCCCTAATTGAATAGGTAATGAAAACATCATAATATTTGCTAGACTTCTAGACCATGCTACATGAATCGGTAAAATAGCAAAAAATGCAGTTATCATTAAAGATTCCTTTTTTTTCAAAAAAAGCAATAAAAAGCGGTATATTACAATAAGAGATAATAACCCAATTAAAATAACCGGCAACCTCCATGAAAGTTCAGTAATTGGAATACCGATAATTGTATAAATTCCTAAAATAAATATCCAGAAAATGGGATATATTATGCTATACAAAAGCGCAAATACTCTCAATGGATTTCCCATTCCATAATTATCAAATTTAAATAAAGAATTTAAACCTTCAATTGGGAAAGAATCAATTGAAAATTGTTGAAACATTGCTTTATCATTACCGCAAAATGGATTCTCTGCGCCAATAAATCTGATAATAAAAGCTATTATTAATATAATTATTAGAAGAATTGAATACTTATTTAATTTATTAGCATGCATAAATGAAACAGGAAAAACTTCCCTTATAATGATTTCGCTTGTTTACATACTATATACTGAGTCATCCCTAAATTTCTTAATATTGGAATTTTATAAAAAAAAGAATTAAAAAAGTTTGAAAATAAGGGTATTTTAACCGGTAATAAAAATCTATATCCTGAAGTTAATACATGGAAATTATTTTTATATAAAACATATTTCAATTTTTTAATGGAAGTTAAATTATGGGGCCCTTCTGAATCTTTTAAACCTAATAACTCAAAAATCTTAAATGGGGTTTCCCAAAATGGGTTAGAAAAACTCATAATAATGATTGTGTTTTGATTAGATAAACGAGCTAATGAATGTATAGCTGAATGAATGTCTGCTAAATGTTCAATTACATCAATCAACACAATATAATCAAAATCTAATTTTGAATTAAATTTTAATAAATCGCCAACATAGAATTTTAAATTGTTTCCGTCATAATTAAGATTTGCGATTTCAATCATTTTTTTACTGATATCTAAACCAATACCTCTTTTTACCAATAACGAATTTAAAAATTCCCCTGTTCCACAACCTATTTCAAGAACATTTTTTTCAGAAACATTATTCATGAAAGATTTTATTAATTTATGAATTCCCGAAAGATAATAGTTTTTTATCCTTTTCTTTCCATAATTCCGGGCCAATATATCGAAATGATAACTAATTGCTTCATTTGTAAAATTCATTAGGGTTCTAAATTACGAAAATCTTTATATAGCTTTCCATTTAAAACAATAATATGGCTGAAGAAAGATGTGATGCAGTATTAGTCATCCCCAATCCATATACTGCTGAAGGGATTAATGATACAACACATGAACAACTTTTGGGTATACTTTACATAGGCACATTACTTCAGAAAAATGGATTTAAATGCAAGATTATTGATGCAAAAGTATTAGGTTTATCCAATTCTGAGATTATTCAACAAATATATGATTTCAAACCTAAACTTATTGGAATAACTTTAGTATCTGTTTCTTATAAAGCAACCAAAGATTTATGTGAAAAAATTAGAAATTTAGAATTTAGTCCCCGTGTGATTTTAGGGGGACCGCATCCAACTTCATTACCAAAAGAGACATTGGCTGAATTTAACGTTGATGCAGTTGTAATCGGCGAAGGTGAACAAACATTTTTAGAAATTGTTAATAACTTGAAAAACAATTTACCTTTATTTCAAAATGTTGCTGGTGTTGCATACAAAGAAAACGGAGAATTGAAATTTAATTCATCAAGACCCATCAACGCAAACATTGATGAATTACCATTTCCGGACCATAGCATGCTGCCTGATCCTTATTTATATAAACGCAGAACTAACCAATCTCCTGCAGTTCCAATTTTAACTAGCAGAGGCTGTCCATATTTATGCACATTTTGCAGCCGAGACGTATACAAAAATAAAGTTTTATTCAGGACTCCCAAGAATGTAGTTAATGAGATAGATTATTTAGTTGAAACTTTTAAATTTAAACAGATTGATATAATAGATGACAATTTTCTTGTTAATAAAAATCGTGCAAAAGAAATTTTACAAATGATAATTGAACGTCCTTATAAAATCGCGATAAATCTCCAAAGCGGCGTAAGAGTTGATGCAATTGATGAAGAGTTACTCATATTTATGAAAAAAGCAGGGGTTTATCGTGTTGCATTAGGGGTAGAATCCGGAGATGAAAGAGTGTTGAAAAATTCTAAAAAAGGCATTAAATTAGATGAAGTGAGAAAAGCTGTTAAACTTGTTAAACAGGCAAAGTTAAGAGCAGATTGTTTTTTCATGATAGGTTTACCCGGTGACAATGCCGAAAGCATGCAAAGAACAATTGATTTTGCAAAAGAGCTCAAACCAAATACGGCTAATTTTTCAATGACAATACCATTTCCAGGCACTGAACTTTATAGAGAAGCAAAGGAACATGGACAACTTTTTATTGACACAAGATATGGTCTTGATTCAGGTTATAACGCTGCAAATGTTGCGTATTTGTTAGAAGGAATGGACAAGCAAGAAATTTTAAAATATTATAAGAAAGCATACAGAGATTTTTATTTACGGCCTATACAAATATTTAGGATGCTATTGGATGTTAAATCAATAGAAGAATTCAAATGGTTGATTAAAACTGGCACTTCGGTATTTAAAAGCATATTATTAAAAAACTAAACTTTTATAAATTCGATTTTAATTATAATCACAATGACATTCTTTGAAAAAATTGAAAAAAATCCTGTACACATTGCACCGGAAGATATTAAGGTAAGTGTGGTAATTCCAACTTTAAATGAAGGGGGTTGTGTTGGAGGGATAATCCAAAGAGTGCAAAAACTTATGCCTGGATTTGTAAATGAGATTATAGTAGTTGATGGCGGGTCTATTGATAATACTGAAAACGTAGTAAGAGAGCTTGGAGTTAAATTTCTTAGACAACCCGGAAAAGGTTTAGGAGATGCATATAGACATGGGGCAAACAATATTGATGGAAATGTTATGGTTATACTAGATGCAGACGGTTCACACGTTCCAGAACATATACCCCGGCTAACTGAAAAAATTAAGGAGGGTTATGATTTGGTTATAGCATCAAGATTGAAAGGAGGTTTGAGAAGTGAAGACATGAAGCGGTTCAGTTTCCGCACATTTGCAAATTATTTAGTCGGATTTTCATGCAGACATATCTTTGGCACACCTGTTTCAGACCCTTGGATGGGATTCAGAGCCATTAAAAAAGAAGTTTTCCAAAGTTTGGGCACGACGTCATTAGGGCAAGAAGTTGACATAGAAATGCTTATTAGGACTGTTAAAAGAGGACACAAAGTTACTGATATTGAAACTTATGAACCAAAAAGAATCTATGGCGAAAGCAAATTTAATGTAATTTTTGAAGGAACCAGACTAAGTAT
Source organism: Candidatus Woesearchaeota archaeon (assembly GCA_018303425.1). NCBI lineage: Archaea > Nanobdellati > Candidatus Woesearchaeota > Candidatus Woesearchaeota archaeon. Next base: position 24,028 of record JAGVYF010000001.1, read on the forward strand.
TTTGTTTACAAGAGAATTTCTTCATTTGAGTGTAGTGGACAAAGCTTCATGGTTACTTAGCAATTTATACAATCTGCAGGACAAAGTATTTAACCTTCATAAAAAATAATTTAATAATTTTTTCTAAATGAGAATTTAATTAAATTTGTAATTGGAAAAATGAATCTCGGTTCCATAACACATAATTGCATTGCTTTTTTGCATTCCCTACATTTTTTTAATCTTTTCTGTTCACATTTATATGATTTAGACTTTAATACTGATTTAATATTATTATTGCCAATAACCGAATAATTTTGCCAATTTGAACCATATAAGCACGGAGAAACCTTCCCGTTCTCAAAAAACTCGCAGAAGAAATACTGTAATTCACAATCTTGCATGAAAATTCCCTCTTTATTTTTACCTAAAAAATAATCCGGCACGGCTTTGAGATATTTAGGATTATTTAATATTGTTTTTTTCGTTAAGATAAACTTAATAAATTTCTTAACTTCAATAATATTTTGATTAATTTCTTTGTTTATTTCACTCTTTGTCTCTTGGCCTTTGAATTCAGGATGCGCGCATATTGCCTGAAATTTCTGTTCGACATCCAATTCATCAGCAAGCTTAACCAGTTGATATAATTCATTAGTGTTTGTCGGAGTTATAATTGAATTAATAGAAACTCTAACATTGGGGGCATATTTCTTCAAAAGCTTAACCGCTTCAATTGCCCTGTCATAAGAACCTTTCACACCCGTAGTTTTATCATAGGTTTCTTTTATCCCATTAACACTTATGGATATGGCATCAATTCCAGTTTTTGATAATTGCACTGCTTTTTCTTTTGTCATCAAAAAACCATTACTAACCATATGAACAAATGGAATTTTTTTTTTACAATAAGATATTCTTTCCATTATATCCTGCATTAACAAAGGTTCGCCTCCAGTAAAATTAATATAACATGTACCCATCTTACTTAAATCAGAAATTATTTGTTTAAATTTAGTTAGGGAAATTTCATTATTTTTTAGGGGATTCCTCCAAAAATTGCACCATTCGCACCTAAAATTACATCTATGGGTAACATAAAACTGCGCAATCATCGGAAAAGATTTTCCAAATAAATAATAATTGATATGCCACTTAAATGCATTATAAAATAATGGAAATATATTAGTCAATTTAAAATTAATTGAAGATGCCATTTTATTAGATTACTTTATTTGATTTTTCAAAATCTTGCATATACCAGTTATAAATCTCTTTTAACCCTTCTTCCAGTGATACTTGCGGTTTAAACCCGGTTAATTGGTATAATAAAGTTGTATCAGGACAACGTCTTTGAACAGAACCTTGCGGCGCAGGAGATATTTCAAGAACTGGATTTACACCCGCAACTTTAAATAATTTTTTAGCCATGTCTAACATCGTTGTTTCTTCTTGGCTGTTTCCTATATGGATTACTCTAAAATTGGTATTTCTACTTTCCATAACCATTCTTGTTGCTTTTACACCATCACTTATATGACAAAATGCTCTTGTCTCTGAACCCCCTATTATTTTAAAAGGAGTTTCTTTATTTAATATTCTTAAAATGAATTCAGGCATAACATGGTCATAACCCATCCTGCTCCCATAAATATTATGATAACGAACAATACTCATATCAAAGTTATATTGGCGGGCATAATTAATAAATAATAATTCACTTAAAATTTTACTTCCGGCATATGACCAGCGGGGATTAAATACGTCTTCTATACATAGCGGCACATTTTCAGGGGTAGGAATTGGAATCCCAAATTGAGTCATAGTGCCCGCATAATTTTCACAAGAGGAAGTTAATAAAATTTTGTTGCATTTTGTTGTTATAAACCAATCTAAAATATTAAAAGAAGATAATGCATTAGCCTTTAATACCTGAACCGGAATCTTATAAAAATTTTTTGTCCCATTAATGGCTGCCAGATGATAAACCTGGTTATAATCTGTATCGAGTTTAGATAATTCAGATGGATTAGTCAAATCACATTTAATAAATGAAACATTATCTTTCTCTAATAATTGTTTTAAATCTTCATCTTCTTTACTTCTTGCAAAATTATCACAAAGCGTAACTTTATTATCCTTATTTTCCGCCAAGTGTTTACTTAGCGCAAACCCTATAAATCCTGCTCCTCCAGTAACTAATATTTTTGCCATTTATATCCTCAAATATTTTGATCTGCTCTGCCAATCCTATAGTATTTAATCCCGCTCCTTGCTTCTATTTGCTGATAATCATGCACATTTCCCCAGCAATCCACTATTAATTGGCCATTTTTAAGCTTATCATTCAAAATAACATGCATTAGTCTTGGGTGATTTGTCAAGAATAACACAACATCACAATCAGTAATATTATGATCAATATATTTGTTAATTTCTAAACCTTGAAATTCTTTTACCAATGGGTCATAACAAACATATTTAACATTTTTACCCATGGAATTTATAGAGTTCATTATTTTTAATGCAGGTGAACCTCTTAAATCGTCTGTTTCTGGAAAACCTTTGAATGCTAAACCAACTAACGCGATTTTATAACTTTCCTTGTTATTTTTTTCTATGTACTCTTTGACAAAATCTGCAACTCTTAATGTAGAAAAATGGCTTTGTGAAATACAACCATCCACCATCGGGGTTTTTACTCCTAATTTTTCTGCAGAATACTTAAATAAGTATGGGTCTTTTGATAAGCAAGGGCCATCTGCTCCAAGACCGGGTTTAAAAATATGAGTTCGGGAATATGAATTATTTACTGCGTTTACTACATTATCTGCATCAATACCTATTTTTTCACATAACTGTCCGATTTCATTTGCAAAACCAATATTGATTGCCCTATACATATTATCTATAAGTTTACACATCTCTGCAACTGCGGGAGAAGAGACAATTGTTGTTTTACCCCCTAATTTCTTGATTATAGCTTCTGCCTGTCTGCTACTTTCTTCATTTATACCTCCAATAATTTTAGGCAAAGAATAAAGTTCATGCAATACTTGTCCCTCAATAGTTCGCTCTGGACAAAAAACTAAATAAAAATCTTTTCCAGCTTTTAACCCTGATAATTCTTCTAGTTTGGGTTTAATTAAATGTTCAGTAGTACCTAAGACTAAAGTTGATTTAAATATTATAACTTGGCCTGTTCTTAAATTTTGTCCTATTTCTTGCACAACAGCATTAATTGCGGTATAATTTGGGAGATTATTCTCATCTACGGGAGTACCCACGGTTACAAAAATTCCATCTGCCCGTTTCAGCGCATCTGAAGAGTTAGTAGTGTATTCAATTTTATCTTTACATTCTTCTAAAGTCCCTGCTAACCCGGGTTCATAAAAAGGCAGTTTCATCTTTTTTAAATTTTCAATTTTGTTTTTATCAATATCTACACCTATGATATTAAATCCAACGTTTGCTAAAGTTGCGCTTAAAGGTAACCCTATATATCCCAATCCTAAAACTGCTAATATTTTATGTTGATATGACATAATACAACCCTTTTCGTGATACTTTCACAGCTTATTTAAATATTATTATCCTATAGTAATGAATTAATAATAAATAAATCTTATAGTGGCGAATCAGTAATAAATAAAGTTAATCTTATAAAGTAAGTTTAATAACTTTAATTCATGTCAGTCGCCAGAAGAATAGCCAAAAATACCTTTTCATTGACAGTGGGTGAATTAGTTAGTAAAGCTTTGCTTTTCTTTTTAACTGTGTTAATTGCGAGATATTTAGGCAGTGCTGGATTGGGCAATTATTCGTTCGCAATATCATTCACAGTTTTGTTTTATATGTTAGCTGACATGGGATTAAATAAATTAGCATTAAGAGATTTACCACGAGACAAAACTAAGCTTGGTCAATACTTTTACAATATCCTAACAATTAAATTTTTCTTATCAATCATCACATTCGTTGCAATAGTGCTTAGTATAAACTTAACCAACCAGCCATATGAAATCAAACTAATTGTATATCTCGCAGGTATTTATATGATAATTAGTGAGTCTATAGCAACATTATTCAGGAATGTTTTCGTTTCATTTGAACAGGTAGAATATGAAGCGCTTGTCACCATAATTGAAAAAATCTTAATTTTTGCACTTGGTTACATATCACTAATCAAGTCCCAAAGTTTATTTTGGCTATTTGTAATGTTTTTAATCGCAGGAATCATAAAAGCAATAATCGGTTTCATTATTATTATTTACAAGTTTAAACCTAAGTTCTCAATTAATTTTAAAGCCTTTTTACCTTTGATTAAAAATGCATTTCCATTTAGTTTAACTTATTTATTAGCAACAGTTTACATTAAAGTTGATATTACAATGTTAACTCTCATGAGAAATAGTACTGAAGTTGGCTGGTACACTGCAGCTGCTAACTTAATATTTGCTCTTGTTATAATTCCTGCTGTATTTATGAGAGCAGTATTTCCTAATATGACAAGATATTATAAAACTGATAAAACGGCATTTATAAGAAGCTGTAGATTGTCATTAAAATATCTAATAATAGTAGGCATGCCTATTTGCATTGGCGGCATAATAACCTCAAAACAGTTAATCAAATTAATATACGGAGAAGGATTTTCAGAATCAACAATTGCTTTCCAAATTTTACTTGTATTTTTATTTTTATATTTCATTAAATGGGCTTTAAACATTGCATTATATGCTGCAGATTTAGAGAAAAAAGTAGTGTGGTCATATTTAGTAGGACTTTTAGTTAATGTTGGACTTAATTTTATTTTAATCCCCATTTGGAGTTATATAGGGGCAGGAATTACAACAATTATTACTGAGATGATTGTAGTTACTGTAATCTATCACTACTTCATTACAAGAATCAGCAGATTAGTTATCCAAGACTATTTAATTAAACCATTAATAAGCGTAGCTATTATGGGATTTGTTATATACTTCCTAGATGAAGCCCCAATTTTGTTAACAATTCTGATAGGAGGAATTGTTTATACAATTTCAATTTTATTTTTAAAAACATTAGACAATGAAGATAAAAGATTAATCAGGCAAGTATTAAAAGTTTAAAAAAGATAAAATTTGTGAAACTGCATCTTCTATCTCGATATTGGTTGTATTTATAATTAGGTTGGCATTTTGCGGTGCCTCATAAGGGTTAGACTCGCTAAAACCAATTAAATTTGTAATCTCGCCATTCTTTGCTTTCTCATATAAACCTTTAACATCTCTTTTGGCGCATTCTTCTAAAGGGGTGCTAATAAATAATTCTATAAAATTTTCACCAATTAAGTTTCTTGCCATTTCCCTATTCTCTTTGTAAGGGGAGATAATCGGCACAAGAATAAAATCAAATTTTGACTCTTTTTGTTTACATAATTCTGCAATTAATTTATTATTCATATAGATGTCTTCTCTTGAAAATCCTAAACTTTTATGCAATGTATTTCGTATAACGTCCCCATCAATAATTTCGGTTTTTTTCCTTTCAGATTCCAATTTCTTTTTTAACTCTAAAGCAATGGTAGTTTTACCTGAACCGCTCAAACCTGTAAACCAAATAACTTTTGCATTCCTTTTAAATGAAACGAAAACTTCTTTATCTTCTTTAATAGCTTCAAGTAACATATTGGATATTTCAGGCCTCATAAACCATGAGGGGGGTTGAACATAATTTATTAACATATTTCTTGCTTGAGTTCCACTAATCTGAAGCTTATCTTCTTCAGTAAATTGCATTTCTTTTTCATGAATATGTGAATCTAATGATTTTGAATAAAACACTTTGTCATATATTATTGGCTGAATGCCCAGATCTGGAAATTTATCAAATATTTCATGAGATGCACGCGGGTGATAAAAATCTTTTACGCCCGTATGATCTCTCCCTACTATAAAATGACTACATCCAAAATTTTTTCTGCAAATTGCAGTGAATATTGCTTCTCTCGGACCGGCATACCTCGAAAATGTAGAAAATGTTCCAAATACAACTTTACCTTTAGGATAAATATTTGCCATTAGTTCATAACTTTTGATTATGAATTCTGAATTAAAATCCCCTTCTTTCTTTTGACCAATAATTGGATGAATAAATAAACCATCGGCATGTACTTTATACATCGCATCCATTTGCAAAAATTCGTGGCTTCTATGGATAGCATTCCTTGTATGAAAACCTACAATCTTACTCCAACCTTTTTCCTCAAATATTTTTCTTGCTTGAGAAGGAGTTAGTTCATATTCTTTAAATTTAGAAGGTTTTCTTTTAATTAGGGTAATTTTGCCTCCTACTAAATATTCATCCATTTTATTTAGCATAATTACTCCTGGATGTTCTATCGAAGTAGTTCCAAACCACTTAACTGCAATTTCATTTTTATTATAAGTATAAATCTCTTCAACATCAAACAATGCCACAACTTCATCTTCAAACATTAACCCCACTTGTTGACCCTGCAAAAGTTCATTCGCAGTTTGAGAATTAATATCAAACAAAATAGGTATGGTCCAAACGACCCCTGTTGAAAGTCTCATATTATTTAAAACAGAATCGAGCTCTTTTTGAGTCATGAATCCTTCTATGGGACTAAAAGCACCAATTGCAATTTGTTCTGCGTCCATATATTTATTTTCGTCAATTTTAATTTTGTATAAGCTATCAATATAATTTTGAGATAAAGCTTTCTTTAACATACGATTTACTAATCTGCCTCCGTGCGCTTTAACCAAGTTTCCTGCAATGGTCTCACTAGAAATATAATTTAATTCCTCCAATCTTTTTAAAACCGAATCGCCATTATCAATATCAATATTCGTTACTAATTCAGAATGCTCAACTAACTTAGCCAGCATTTTAACACATTCAAGAGGATATTTTCCTACTGCCGTTTCACCTGCCAGAACTAAACCTTTGGCACCATCCAAAATAGTGTTAATAACATCATTAGCTTCAGCCCTTGTTGGAGTTCTTTTTTCACTCATTGATTCTAGAAGGTTAGTTGCAACAAAAACCGGAATTTTAAAATTTGAAGCAGTTTTAATAATAATTTTTTGAGTTAAGGGAATACGTTCAATAGAGATTTCTTTTGATAAATCTCCTCTATCGATTAAAATAAAATCCGAAAGTTCAATAATTTCATTTAAATTCGCCAAAGCTTTTTTACTTTCCACTTTAGAGATTATTTTGACTTTATTTCCTAAAACCTTTTTAACTTCTTTAACATCATCACTTGAATTCATAAAAGAAGCAGCAACATACTTAATTCCGTTTTCGATAGAATATCTTAATATTTCTTTATCTTGTTCAGAAAGCGAGGGCAATTCTCTTTTAACACCATACCTATCAGTTACTACGACACTTTTATTTCTACCCATTACCCCCCCATTAACAACTTTTGCTCTAACTTTATCACCGATTATTTCTATTACTGAAAGAAGCAATGCATCAAAATCAATTGAAATCATATCTCCTGGCTCAAGTTGTTTTACCATTTCACTGGGCCAAAGATTAATCTCTTTATTGTTGCCTCTGATATTACAACCTGTAATTAATACATAATCACCCTCTTCAAAAGCAGCAACAGATTTTTCTAAATCCCCTGTTCTAACCTGGGCACCCGCAGTATCAATAATCAATGGAACACCAACTTGTTCGCACAATGGAATTGCTTTTTTGACATAATCTAATCCAACATGAGAAGTATTAATTCTTGCAAAAGTCATTCCGCTAGCTTTCATCTCCTGCAATATTTCAACAGTATCACAACTGGGGCCGAGTGTACAAACAATGTCAACCATTATTAATTATCCTTCCCCGAAAATCTTCAGATTTATTTATCCCAAATATTGATAAAATTGTCGGGGTTACATCGTATATGCTAATTTGGCCAATATCGCCCAAATTAGGAGTCGCTGGTCCTGCCATTACAAAAGTTCCCAATGGGGCATGTCCTGCATCATCACTTCCTGTTGTAGTCGCCCATGAATATAACCCTTCATTACCAACATCATTATTAACACCGCATTTGAGATTATCAAAATATATCATAATATCCGGTGATTCTTCTGCAAACTCACCATGATATATTTCCTGGGGCAAGTAAATTTTATTGTCCATTTTATTCCCATTATCATCCTTGATTAGTTTTAATTTGTCTGAAATTTCTTTCTGCAACAAATCATATTCTTCAAGTGTAACTATTCCTTCTGGCTCACGGCCTTCTAAATTGAAATATAATCTTGCAAAATATGCCCCCACTGAAAATACTCTAGTTTTTGACCAATCGATATTAGACATTTTTAGTTTGACTGGTTCAGTTAATTTTTGTTTTAAAACTAAATAGCCTTCTTTTATTAACCAGTCATTCATATTAAACCTGCAATTCATTTTATCCATCCCGTGGTCAGAAGAAACAATTATATTTACATCATCCGGCAATATTTCTAAAATCTTACCAAGTTGCGTATCTATATATTTAAAATAATCAATTAAAACCGTTTTGTATTTTGTATCTCCTTTATAATACCGGTGACTTTTATCTATATAACTCCAAAAATAATGTTCCAACCTATCTGAACCAATTAAAACACAGGTAATAAAATTCCATTGCTTATTTTTTATAGCATCAAAAACTAAATCAAAATTTTGCTTAGTCATCTTATAAACTTTTTCAATCAATTCATCTTTTCCTTCAGTTTTATAAGAAGCCAGACCTACATTAACATCAAACATATAATTCGGAATTTTTTGCTTAATTTCTTCAAGGTAAGATATGGGGTAAATACTTTTTTCATCTAAATCCGGAGCTAAAAAACCAGATACCAGATGACAATTAGGAAATTGTTTTTCAATGGGATATATTAAAGGCACATTTAATACAATGCTTTTTAAGTTATTTTTTGATAAAATTTCCCATATCATTTCTGTTCTTACATCTTTTGAGCTCACAAGTCTTGAAGCAGAATATGCAAAACCATCCCTAATTGTATAACTATAAACACCATGTTGACTTGGGTCCTTCCCTGAAAAAAGACTAGTCCAAGCAACGCAAGTTGAGGGGGGCACTGTAGTCTCAATTTTTGCGTATAAACCCCTTTGCATTAATTTTTTAAGATTAGGCAAATCTTTTAGCCACTCACCAAAAACATATTGCGGCGGGGCTCCATCAATCCCTAAAAGAAATAATTTAGTCATTTTTTAATCCAAATAGCCCAAACTTCTTAATCTCTCTTTAACTTTTTTTTCGTCTTCTTCTGAAAATGCTTCCTTCATTTCAGTTTTTTTTTCAACGGATTCGGCATTAGAAAGAACTTGTCTTAAAACATAAGTAACATAACTTGAAACTGAATTAAAGCCTGTTCCTTCCATCCTTTTTTTAATTTTATCTGCTAATACTTTTGGTACTGAGATAGTAGTTATATTTGATTCACTCATAATAATCCCCCCCATACTAATTACATTTAATTGTATTTAATTGATTTATATGATTTATTATTCTGCAAAATCTATTATCTTGTCCTATAATCTTTAAAAAAGCTTTAGAGAATAGGGGTATGATGAAAAAAAGACTAGCAGTATTTGGGATGGATGGATCTCGTTTGGATGTAGTAAAAAAATGGGTAGACATTGGGTATCTTCCAACAATTAAAAAAATTATTGAAAAGGGAGTGTCTGGAGAAATAAAAAGTTTACTGCCCGGACCGCATTCATTTTCGGCATGGACCTCCTTTGCAACAGGCACCAATCCGGGCAAACATGGTTTGTGTTACCCTGTTGTGCCTGATTTTAAAAACCAAAAGTTGCAATTCATTAACTCCACACATATAAAAAACAAAAAAATTTGGAACTATTTGTCAGAGGATGGTAAAGTTGTTGGAATAATGGATTTACCTATTCTCTATCCCGTAGAACCTTTAAACGGTATAATGGTTTCATCATGGGGTACGCCTGCACTTGAAAGTGAATATACTTATCCCGGTGATATTAAACATATAATGGACAATTTTGAAGCCGGAACAATTGCAAACTGCTATGAAAGATCAAATCAGGCTTTGAATAATTTATATCGGGCCACCAATCAAAAATTTAACTCAATTAAATGGTTTTTTAATAATTATGATTGGGATTTTTTTGCTAATGATTTTATTGAACCGGAACTATTGCATCATCTTTATTCACCTTATCTAGATATAACACATGAACAGTATAATCCCAATTATGAAACTATTATTCGGGATTACTATATAAAAATGGATAAATTCTTCGCAGAAATTCTTCAAATGTATCCCGAATTAAATATAATCATAATGTCAGATCACGGACATTGCGCAAATAAGGAATATGTTTATGTAAATAATATCTTAGCAAAATATGATTTTTTTTATAAAAGTAAAATCAATGTTTCTCAAAAAAATAAAGTTTATCATGGCATAATTAAACAGTTAACAAATTTATATCTCCAAATTCCCATTTCAGTCAAAAAAGAATTTAATAAATTAATTCCTAAATTTTTCGCGGATAAAGTAAAACACAAAAAAACATTAGACATTAATTGGGATAAAAGTATTGCATTTTGCTTACAATTAGGAATGGTATATATAAATCGGTCATATGGTGATATTCAAAATGGAAAAATAAGTGTAGAAGATACGACGCATAAAGTTTTTGAAGCATTAAAAAATGATGAAATTATGAAAACAAAAGTAAGAGGGCTCTATTTAAAAAAAGACCTGTTTAATGGGCAAAATCAAGATACGTTGCCGGATATAGTTATTGATTTTTATGATGATTACAAGATTAATACAGGAACGCCGGAAAATATTTTTAGTGAAAAGATTAAAAGTAATCAACCAACAAGCCACACAATGGATGCTATGTTTTTAGCTTATGGTCCAGAATTTAAAGAAGGCTTAAAAATTAAAGGCCGGAGTATAATGGACATAATGCCCACAATTATGCATTTTTTTAATTTACACATTCCTAAAGAAGTAGACGGGGTAATTATGAAAGAGATTTTTAAAAAATTTGAAGACAATAAAATAAAAGTCAAAGGGAGAGAAGAGTTAATACTGAATCAAGCAATAAAAGGAGTTAGGATATGACTTATTTAAAAAAAGAAATTAAATATCTTAAACAAATTTTAACACGAGAAGAAATAAAATACTATAATTTCCACAAAAAGAGATATTTAGACATATTACAATCCATTCATATTAATAAAAATGTTAAAATATTGGATTTGGGGTGCAGTAATGGGCATTTATTACTTATATTAAAAAAATTAGGAGCTGATGTGTGCGGGGTTGATTATACGGATAAGTGGAAAGAAAGATTCAAAAAATATGGAATTATGTTTAAAAAATGCAATATAGAGTCAGATCCCCTCCCGTATTTAGACGATACTTTTGATTATGTAATGATGAATGAGGTTATTGAACATCTGGTAAAAGAGATAAATTTACCAATTAAAGAATGTAAAAGGATATTAAAAAAAAATGGAAAATTGATTATATCTACGCCCAATGCATGTGAATTAGGCAAAAGGTTATTATTCTTATTGGGCAAGAATATTTATTGGGATATAAATACATTTTATGAGAGGGGAATTTATGAAAGGCATAATAGAGAATTCAGCATGGATGAATTAAAATTTATACTTAAAATAAATGGATTTTCAAAATTTAAAAGCAAATATCTTTCTTCATGGGAAGGGTTGAGACAAATTGAGAAAAATAATCCTTTAGCAACAATTATTTCAATGATTCAAAAAATATTTCCTAAATTTAGATCAAATCTTCTTATAATTGCGAATAAGTCAAATTAATTTTTCATATTCCCTTAATATTAAAACTAAAACCTTTCTTAAAAAAACCTTTGGTTGAGTTAAATAAGTTTTCCAATTGCTCTTGAAATTCCGAATCATATATTTATATGGCATTGGCTTTTTGATTAAATTAAAATTATAATCTATGTAGTAATAATTTTTACAATGTATTTTTTTAGGTTTAAACTGGTTTGTTAATGGAACTATTAAAATATCTGAAAAATCAGGTTTATCTGATAATTTAATCTCCGCCGCAGGGAATAGTAATTTAAATCCATTTAATACTACTGAATTAAACAAATTATTAGAACTTCTCAAAATAGATAAATGTTTAAATTTATTTTTTAAAAAAATAAATTTCAATTTTTCAGCCATAAATTCTGCATGAAAATTAAGTAAATCCTCTTCCTGATTAAAAAATTCATTTTTAAATTTAAAAATTAAGTTTTTATATATAATATTTGAAATTTGGTTAATTTTTTCATATGGATCTTTAACCATGTCGTAAAATTCAAAATTATTGTGTCCATTAGATTGTATGACCAATTTGTATTTTCCATTGTGCAGCGCCGTTTTTTTATTTTTTTGAAAATAATTCCTCGTATCAACACGGAAAAATCTTTTTGGGGACTTTACATTTTTCAAAGGCAATGGTTTTGAAAAATAAGGACACCCAAATGATGCATTAATCTCTAGATGATTTAATAAAGTGGGCGCAATGTCTAAAGTTGATACTGGAGTTGTAACTTTTAATCCTTTTTCGCACCCCGGATAAATTAGTATTAACGGCACTTTAATATTATCATTTGTTATAAATAAATCATGACCTTCTAAAGTTTTTTGTAGCCTTGTCCGGTTATTTTGCTTATCTTTTGAAGGCCAACCATGATCCGCCCATACAATTACAATTGAATTGTCCATATAACCCCTATTTTTTAAAAAATCAAACATCTTTTTTGCATCCGCTAAAGAATCATCACCTTTAATTGGAGTAAAAGAATATTGAAGATAAAGTAAAAAAGGATTACTTAATTTATTTTTAGCTAAAAGAGATTTAGTTAATCTATTGATTTCTTTGCTATTCCACATGTACTTATAATCTTTAACATTTTTAGGAAAATATTTTTTTTTAATTGGAAACATCATCTTTTTCAAATTTTTCCTGACCGGCAGATAGAACAAACTTGAATAAATCTTATATTTGCTAGACTTTAATAACTGAAAAAAGGGTTTAAATTTGGAATAATCAATTTGTAAATCTTCAAAAGATCTGGCAAAATACGAGGAAGGATAACCCACCATTACACTACTGATTGATAATACCGTGCTGGGAAAAGCGGTATAAGCATTAGTATATTCTATACCTTCCTTAGCCCATTCATCCAAATAATCCGGCCTATCTTTATAGTCCCCATATTCTTTTGTAGGTCTAATTCCATCCAGATGGAACCATATAATATTTTTATATTTCTTTTTCATTATAAATCCTTAATATGCTTTCGACATAAGCTCCGATATTCAATTCTCTTCTAACTTTTAATGGTTTACGCCTCTTAAAAATTTCTTTAGTCAATTCATTTTCGTCAAAAAAATTGCACACATTTTCTTTACCGGCAGTTTCAATAATACCCCCTTTATTATTTGCTATTAAGGGTTTCTTCATTGCCATTGCTTCTAATTGAACTCTACCCTGAGCTTCCAACCAAATAGACGGAAATGCAACTATATCGCATTCTGCATATTTTTTCATAACTTCTTCCTGAGATAGTTTACCGAAAAAGATAACTGAATCCCGAATATTTAATTTTTCACTCAATTTTTTTAAGTAGTTTTCATAACTACCTGTACCCACAATCCAAAGCTTTGCATTTTTTTTCTTTTGTAAAATTTTAGGCATTATCTTAATTAATAACTGAAATCCTTTATAGGGTTCTAATCTGCCAGGTCCTGCAAGAATAATAAAGCCTTTATTTTTGAGTTTAGGTTTTGGCTTCCAGTCAGGCATTGGATTATGTACAACTTCAATGTTAGTTCTTATTCTTGAATTATAAAGAACTTCTTTAACAAAATTTGTTAATGCAATTATTTTATCCGTAGAATTTAAAGCATTCCTTAAAACTTTTGCTCTCCCTTTAATAAACGGATAAATTAAATATGCTAAACTTGGATAACCAAATTGGTAATTTGCTTCTCTTTTCAAACAATTTAAATAACGTGTATTCAAACAGTTATGATAAAGCTTTCCCTGATTTTGGCATATAGGCAAATTACAAACAAATCTTAAATCTCTAACTGTGGCAATAACTTTCAATTTTAATTTTTTTGCAGCAAGAACCGTTGCGGGAAGTATCATTAAATCCTGGACATGCACAATATCAAACCCTTTTCCGCACAGTTGATTGTAAATATATCTGCTGATATAAACATCTAATAGATTAGTGTTTAATAAAAACGCTCTTAAATATGTAGGTATGCTCTGTAAAAGGGAGTTTAGAGTTATTACTTTAACTTGATTTTTAGTCTTGTTTAAACCTTCAACAAGCAAATTAGTACTTACTTCTGCACCGCCGATATTCTCTCCGAAGTATGTTGAAACAATAGCAATTTTCATTATGCAGAGAATCTCCATTATCTTTATAAATATAGCGTCAATCCATGCAATAAGATGAAAATTCTAGAAACACCGGCATATTTTCTGCCGCACATTGGGGGTATTGAATCAGTCGTATATAGTTTAAGTAAGGAGTGGATTAAACTTAAGCATAAAGTTAAAATTATTACATCATCAATAGGTTCAGATAAAACCAAAGAAATTATGGAAGATATAAAAGTAGGAAGAATCAAATCATTTACATTTATTCAGGACGCAATTGCACCTCTTTTACCATTTTCATTGCATTCCGCAGATATTGCCCATATTCATCATCCGCATCCTTATTGGATGTTTGTATGCGCATCATACTTCAGAATTAAAAAAGTCCCTTATGTTGTGCACATGCACGGCAAAGAGATTGTTTACACCGGTTGGAAAAAATGGATTGCTATATTTTATAATTACTTTTTTCTTGATTTTATTCTTAGAAGATCTGAAAAAATTATTAGCCATACAATCAAAGTAATACCGCAATCTCAATATCTTCGGAAATATAAAAATAAAATTGTCTGCATACCTCATGGAACTGATTTAATGCATTTTAAAAAAATTAAAAGAAGCAATTTCATATTTAGTGTAGGAATTCGTGATTATAAAAGGCTCGATATTTTAATTAGATCTATGCCGTTAATTCTTAAAAAGGTAAAAACTCGGCTTGTAATAGCGGGGAAAGGGAAAGAAAAGGATAAACTTGAAAAGCTTATTGAAAAATTAGGTTTACAGGAAGAAGTAATATTTTTAGGTTATATAACTGAAGGACAGAAATATGGATTATATCAAAAAGCGGGAGTGTTTATTCTTCCTTCACCCACAATAATGGAAAGTTTTGGCACTGTTGCATTTGAAGCATTATCAATGAAATGTCCAACAATTGTAACTTCTGGCGCAGGAATTTCAGAGATATTTGAAAAAGAAAAAATCGGAATTATTGTGCAGCCATACAAAATTACTGAACTTGCAGAACAAATTGTTAAATTACTTAAAAATAAAAAACTCGCAAATGAAATCGGAGAAAAAGGTTACAAGGTTATAGAAAAAAAATATCAATGGAAACATATTGCTAAAAAATATATTGAAATTTTTGAAGAGGTAATTAAAAATGCACGCGCCAATTAGGAGATATCATCAAAATATTTTGAAAGTTTTAAGAAACAAACTGTTGCATTTGATTGCAAGAAATACAATAAGTAATAGATTAAGGATATTTTTATTTAGATTATCGGGAGCAAAAATCGCAAAGAGTTCATTTATAGGGATAGAAACATTTCTTGATGATCAATTTCCGCAATATATTAAAATTGGGAAAGGATGTGTGCTCTCATTCAGAGTAAACTTAGTTGTGCATGATATGTCAGGTTACTTGAAACCGATAACATTTAAAAGAAACAGTTATGCCGGTTGCGCATCTACAATTTTACCGGGCGTAATTGTCGGAGAAAACTCGTTTATTGCGGCAGGTTCAGTAGTAACAAAAGATGTGCCACCGAATACAATAGTTGCAGGCGTGCCTGCTAGAGTGATTAAACAAACTGAACCGAGGCATAATGTTAAAGTATTTAAATAAGACTAAAATGTTAATCCCTCATCAAAAATTGAATATACGGACAAAAGATATTCTCAAGGGCAGTGTTAACTATCTTAACAATTCAAAACTCAATCTATCATCTTTAAAAAAGTATGTGCATCATAAACATTTACATTGGGCGGGCTCAGCAAGATTTGCAATAACCCAAACACTACAAAGTATATCGCCCAAGGGAGGGTTAAGAGTTGGGTTACCTGCATTTACGTGCAAGGTTATAGCTGATTCAATTAAAAATGCCAACTGTAGTCCTGCATTTTATGATTCAAGTATAATCTCCGGTTACAAGCATATCAAAGAAATAATCTCTGATATTGATGCGCTTTTATTGCCCCATAATATGGGCTTTGTTTCAGAGCTTGATAAAATACAAAAATTATGCCGAAAGAATAATGTTGAATTTATTGAAGATTGCGCGCAGGCATTAGGAGCAACATATAACAATCAGTTAGCTGGAAGTTTTGCTGATAGGTCTGTGTATAGCTTTAACATGAGCAAAGGTTTTTTTTTAGGGGGACTTATCGCCAGTAATTACAAACTAATAAATATAAGTTCTCATGGCAGGTTGAACGGGAAATGCTATCCTATTAAAGAAATAGCGAAAGCAACAGCGCAAGGAATAATTAGTGGACCTTTTTTTAATAAAAATATTTTTTCAGTGACAAATAAATTTCTTAAAACGGAATTACATAAAAAACATTTGGCTTTACCCTATAAAATGCCAAAATATGCGCAATATATAATTGCAGAACAATTAAAGAGCTATCATGAAATCTTAAAATTACGTAAGCGGAATGCCGAAATTTGTATGAGCGAGCTTGAAGGAATTGCTGACTTTGTTAAACCTTTAAAAAATTCTTCCCCCTCATGGTTATACTTTGTACTGCTTGATAAAAATAGAGCCAAATTAAGAAAAGCATTGTTAAAAGAAAATGTAGATATAGTACCTTCATACACGTTTTATGATTTAACAAGAAAGTCTGAAATTGCAACAATGACTTCTGAGAGACAAGCTATATTTTCTTTGCATAGGCCGACTTCAGAAATAGAATATATTGTGAAAAAAATTAAAAAGGTGAAGAGATGGATTTAATCGAACTTCAAACAGATGATCCGCATTGGGCCGAATTTTTAGAAGGACATGAACACCAAGTCTTTCATAGACCTGAATATAAACAATTTATCGAAGAGACATTTCAGAATACAAAAGCGCATTATTTTGCAATCGCTGATAAAAAGATTAAAATAATTTTCCCTCTATTCTATGTAGATCAGCCATGGTTAAGAAAAATATTCTTCTCACCTTTTTTTGACATCTTCAAACCAAAACTAACATCTGCAGCATTTCATGACTTCGGTGGACCGATTGGAGAATTAAAACCTGAATACATGATTAAATTATTTAACCATATTAAAGAAACATATTCTATTGATAATGTAGAAATAAAAGATAATAATCCTCTTTTCAATAAATTAGTTAAAAGAAAAGATTACCGCAAATTTGTAATCTCACTA
The DNA here is from genome assembly GCA_018303425.1 of Candidatus Woesearchaeota archaeon. Taxonomy (NCBI): domain Archaea; kingdom Nanobdellati; phylum Candidatus Woesearchaeota; species Candidatus Woesearchaeota archaeon. Next base: position 41,626 of record JAGVYF010000001.1, read on the forward strand.
GAGAATAAAGAACAAGTTTGGAGAAATATTCAAAAGTCTAAAAGAAAAGCTGTTAAAAAAGCACAAAGGGAAGGAATCACTACACGAGAAGTTCAAAAAAAAGAAATAAACAAACTTTACAAAACATACTTGGAAAATATGCGGGCATTTGGCGAACTCCCATATCCAAAAAGATACTTCATTAATTTTTATGAAAACTTTATTGAGAAAGGACTAGGTAAATGTTTTGGTGCATATTACGGAAACAAACTAGTCTCAGTTTTATTAGGATATACAGTTAAGGACAATGTACACATAGTTATAGCAGTCTCTGAAAAAAAGTACCTCGAGCTTAGGCCAAACGATGCAGTGCACTGGCAATTCATTGAATGGGCTTGCGACAATGGTTACAAATATTTTGATTTCGGTAGAACTCGCCCCGAATCAGGACAATATGACTATAAACGTAAATGGGGTGGGAAAATAGAAGAATTAACAACAAATTATTTACCTATCAAAACAAAGAATATACCTACTATTGATCCAACTAACCCTAAATATCAACTATTTATTAAAATAGAACAACATCTGCCTCTTTGGTTTACTAAATACATTAGTTCATGGTTCAGAGAAGGGTTAGGTATGTAACTTAAATAATCCACTTCTTAATAAACTCATCACAACTAATCCAGTTTGCATTAGAATTCTCAACCATTGAAGTAAACATTTTCCATGCTTTCTTACCTTGATTACGTGAATAAAGCTTTTTTACAAGCCAATTTATCTGATTATGAGGCCGCTTGGATAAAAACTCACAAGGATGCAGATAAAACATGTATGGTAATTTAAATAATTTAGATGCCGGATAAAATAATCTATAATAAGGCAACCCAGATGATAAAAACTTACCTACAAAATTTGACATAGGCAACTCAATGATCCCATTTCTCCAATGGGGCTTAATGTTAACTAAAAGATTATTATAACGCCCCGGAAAAAATGAGCTAATAGAAGAATCATACTTATACCCATTTTCTTTGAGTGATTTATATAAAGTGTTTGGATACATAAAATAAGGCGCGCGAAATCCTTTACATTTAATTCCTAACTTCTCAATAGCTAACTTAGACTTTCGTAACTGATAATCTAAACTATTTTCATTAATGTATGAATGATCATAACCATGAGACGCAACCTCATGAGACTTAGAAATTTTCTTAACTAGTTTAGGATACTTCTCAGCAATTTCACCAATAACAAAAAATGTTGCAGTTATATTGTTTTCCGAGAAATAATCTAACAATTTTGGAACTATAACTTTCAAACTTTTATCTTCTTTACTTTCAAAATCATACTCTAAATCAATTGTCAGAATTTTATCTATCATTTTAATTGTTTCAATGCAACAGATTTAACTATTTTTTTAAGTTTACATTGCTGGACTCTTAATAATTTAAACAAATAAAAAACAATTGCAATCATAAACATAAATCCCGCGATTGTAAATAATTCAACTGCGCTTCTAACACTAAAAGCCTGAACAAAAATGTCGAGAGTTCTTGGGAATACAACTCCCAGTAAAAAGAATAGCCAAACGGGGATCCAAATTAATAGATCCGCAAATTGTATTTCTTTCCTGCGATAAAATAATAAAGTTACATATATCATCACAAGCCCAAAAATTATTCCCAAACTCTGCAGCCATATTAGCATTTAATTCACCCAAAAATTCTCCAATAAACCATCATGGAAAATATTTTTATTCCGTCAAAAACAGTAGTTCCCTTAACTTTATTTAAATATATTGTTTCAATTGGAATTTGACCAACTTTAAGTTTATGTTTTCTTGCTTTAGCCAGCATTTCAGTTTCAACTGAATAACCTTCTGAATTCCATTTAATTTTATTATAAATCTCGGTTTTAATCGCTCTTAATCCATTTGAAAAATCTGCGATATTTGAATTATAAAGGAAATTAAAGCTTGAACGTAAAAACTTGTTTCCAAATCTCAATATAAATGGCATACTCTTATTAAATTTACGGACACCTGTAACCAATTGGTAATTTCCTTGATTAATTTTGTTTAATAAAGGGACAATATCTTTAGGGTCATGCTGTAAATCTGCGTCTATAAATACAACAATGGTTGCGCCTTTTTTCAGTGCAGCTTCAAAACCTGTTGACATTGCCAATCCTTTGCCCATGTTAACGATATGTTTTAGCCTAAAATCGGCAGTTGAAGAATTTTTAAAAGTTTCATCAATACTGCCATCGTCAACAACAATTACTTCATCAACATATTTTTTTGTTTCCTTTATCACTTCTTTAATATGAAGTTCTTCATTATATGCAGGTATTACTGCAATTATTTTTTTCATGTTTAAAAAATTCCGATTTTATAAGTAACACTATAAATTACAATCGCTGATAAACCAATTTCAAACAAAAATAAAACCCTGACTAGATCCTTTTCAAATATTTCAATGTTTAGTTTATTAAATGTGTAAATAATCAAATGTTCCAAAGCATATATTTTTTTATAAGGTTGTAATAATGAACCATTAGGCAAAAGTTTTGCAAAACTTTCTTTTTGCATCAGTCCTCTTAATTTTAAAGGAAATTGAATAAAATAGGGAATAAATAAAAATAATGCAATTTTTTCCATGTTACCTGCAATTGCAACACTTGCAATTAATGCGCCCACTGAATAGGTTAAAGTATCACCTGGAAAAATTCTTGCGGGGTGACGATTAAACAAATAAAGCGCAATTAAACTCGAAAACATACAAAGCGCAACCACTGCAACCCATCCGGTTCTTGTAAACCACGCAATGTAACCCATTGTAAATAAAATTATTGCGCCCATTCCTGTTTCTAATCCGTTATAGCCTGCTAACATATTAAAGCCATTAGATGCGCCCACAATGCCTATAGGGATAAATAAAAAAGGGTATATATATGTTAAATCTACAATACCTAACAAAGGCAGGGAAACTTTTGAATATCCGGCATTAACAACAACCATAGGTAACGCTGCAAAAAACGTAAGCAGTGGTTTTTGCCATTGCCTTAATCCTATTTTCCAACCTAATATATCATCTATAATACCAATTATAGAAATTGTTAAAATTGTTGATAATAATGCCAATATCTGCAAATTTGTTTGGGGTGCATCAAGATAATAAGTATTAATTGCTATAAATAATAATACGCCCGCCATAAATCCAATTAAAACTGGAACTCCTCCCATTTCAGCAACATTTTTAGGATTTAGTTTGTGCATATCAATTCCAACTAAACCTGCTTTTCTTGCTCTCCTAATCCATCCAGGGGTAACTAATAAAGTAATCAAGAAACTTACAACAAAACATAAGATTAAAAAAGATTGGACCATCAAATATAGATTTATAATTGACTTTATAAATATTATAGAGTCCGAAAAACAATGTTTATCGAATATGTTCTATTTTATTGGATTACGCCAATACCATACCATTTAATACCTATTTGTTTGAGAGATTCCTTATACTTGTCATAAAGATTTCTAAAATCAAAAATAACTGGTTCTGTTAATGGTTCCAATATACATTTTAATGTATCAAAATCAGAAATTCTATAATCTGACCATTCTGTAAGTATAATAAACCCGTCGCATTTGTTTAATACTTCGTATTTATTCTCATAATAACTGATTTTATCACCGAAAATTGATTTAGCATTTTCCATTGCTTCGGGGTCATGAACTTTTATCTTTGCGCCTGCATTCAATAGTTTATTTATGACTGTAATTGATGATGAATCCCTCATGTCATCAGTATTAGCTTTGAAAGCCAAACCCCATATACCTAAAGTTTTACCTGCAACATTTCCCCTGTAATGATTAAATATTTTTTGTGCACACCATTCTTTTTGTTCTTCATTAGACTTAATCGTTCGTTCAATCTGGAGCATAGGAGAATTAAATTCTCTACCAGTTACTGCTAAAGCTTTTGTGTCTTTAGGAAAACAACTCCCGCCGTATCCAGGTCCGGGATACATAAATTTTGGACTTATCCTTGAATCAGTGCCCATGCCATGAGTTACTTCCCTAATATCTGCGCCAACTGCTTCAGCAAGTCTTGCAAGTTCATTTACAAAAGCAATTTTATTTGCGAGAAACGCATTTGCCCCATACTTTATCAATTCAGCGCTCTCAATTTTCTTTGTTATAATAATTGGATTACCATTTCGCGTCATAGGTTCATATAACTGCTGCATAATTTCTGCAGCTTTATTTCCTTCTGCGCCTATAACAACTCGGTCTGGATAAAGGAAATCTTTTACAGATGAACCTTCTCTTAAAAATTCAGGATTAGAAACAACATCGAATTCAATATTTATGCTTCTTTTTTGCAATTGTTGTTCTATGATTGCTTGAACTTTTTTACCAGTACCGACCGGCACAGTACTTTTATCTACGATTATTGAATATTCACAAATATATTTTCCAATTATTTCAGCAACTTTAAAAACATATTTTAAATCTGCTGAATCATTGATTTCATTTGTCGGAGTGCCCACGCAAATAAAATGTATCTTTGAATTTTTAATTGCATATTCACTATCTTGTGTAAATTCAATCATTCCATTGGCAAGGGTTTCATCTAACATTTCTTTTAAACCCGGTTCATAAATTGGAGGTACCCCTTGTTTTAATTTTTCAATGCGAATTGGATCAATATCAACACATATTACTTTATTGTTATGTTTAGCAAAACAAACACCTGCGATCAAGCCAACATAACCTGTCCCAAATATAGAAATTTTTGCCATAATAATCACATTAGTATAATAAAAATTTTAATTTGAAAATGACTTTAAAAATATTTATAGTCTTGAATATATTTTAAAAATATTAATTAAAAAAAGAGTGGACAGCTTTCCGGGCTTCCCGTACATGAGTACAGTACAACCAAGAACGGAGGCATGCTTAACTTCCGTGTTCGAAATGGGAACGGGTGAACCAGGCCCCTATGACCGTCCAAAATTAAGGTTTTATTGGCCGTTTATAAATGTTTCTATAATTAGGCGCTGTCCAGAGTCGTTTCATTGTTAATTAGTATCTTCAGATTTAAACATCGGAATTCCTGTTCTATTCTCCCGAATACTTGGAGGGATTGATTTTTAGTGCAACGATGCCAAAGACAAAAAATCAAAGTTCAGAAGTTTTGGATTAGCAATATTAATAAAATAGGGTGAATTAATAAGAATATGAAAGTTACTATTATGACCTATAATGTTGAAAGAGGATTTCATACCAGAGATCATAATATTGAGAAAAAAAGATTAATGGCTGCTCAACAAGCCGTTCAAAAAGTGAATCCAGACATTCTTGCAATTACCGAAGCTTGTTATGGTGCAGAAAACTCACAAGGTATCTTAATGGATTATCAAAAATTATTTGATTTTCCTTACGGTAAATATGGAGGGTATCCTACTTTTGGACCTAGAAAAGGAGATGAAGGAGGAAATTGCATTTTGTCAAAATATCCCCTGGATGCAGAAAACGTAAAACTTTTGTTTAAAGGTGCAATTCGTGCCAGAATTGGGCTTGAAGGTATTGTTTTGACAATTGATGTTGTGCATCCATCTTACTCTGTTGATGATTATGAAAAAATAAAAACTCTGAATCCTTTAATTTCAAATAGGCCATCTCATTACATTCTTACAGGAGATTTTAACACAGTCCATCCGGATGATAAATATAATTGGGATTTGTTAACTGAAGAATTAACGAGTTTTAATCCGAAAAAGGCAAATCAAGTTATTGCAAATTGGAAACAAGCTGGTTTTATCTCCTGGCTGCAAAAAATAGGTTTAGATGATTCATTTCCAAAAAGCAGAAGAGAATCCACTGTACCAACAAATTATGCTTACGGCGAAACCAGAACGGGGGTGAGGATGGATTTCTTTTTTCATTCTCAAGATATTGAAGCAATCGATTCTTATGTTCTAAAAGACAGCAATACTGAAATCGCTTCAGATCATTATCCTATTGTTGGCATATTTAAAACAAAATAAGCCAAGATTTCTGAATTGAGTTTACCATAGTGCAGTTAGCGTTAGCGAACGGAACAGAGATTGGAAACTGCATTTGGGTGAAGTGAAGCTTTCTCAATTGAAACTAACATCGGATTCTGTTAGGCGTCCCGAGCGTTAGAGAGAGCCTGCAAGGCGTGGCAAAATCTAAAAGATTTTGAGTTCAGAATTCGGCGGTGGCGGGACGGCGCACTATTTGTTAGGGTTATAATCTGATTCGTATCCTGGATTTGTTTTTGGTCTATATTTGTTTGGATATTGAATATCAGTTTTGACCGCGTGTGAAACTTTTTTGAAAAATTTGAACACCTCATAAGGATTCTCAATATGGCTAATAGTGTAGGGTTTTTGTACTGCCCCACTTCTTGTATAAGTAAAACTACCAGCGGTTGAAATAAGTATGTTACCGGATTTCCTACCAAAAAGGATATCCAAAAATCCAACATTCACTTCAGCATTTGTTATCTGGTCAAAATCAACCATTTCAAAATCTCTGCCAATCAACCCTTTTTGAAGAAGAACTCTTTTGTTTGTAATTGTATAATAGGTATGTTTGTAAACCAAAGCTTTGTATATTGGAACTCCAAAAACAAATCCTACACCAATCTAAAAATGTGGGAGAAGAATAAAGAAATAATTTCCACTAGCTATTCCCTGAAGTACGAAAAAACCACCTATGGCCAGAAAGAATATTCCGAATATCGCACCTGCAAATCCACCTATAAAAAATGGCCCGAATTTTGGTTTTCCTTCCCAGAAAACTTTTTCATTTTGGTCTAATACTTTATCTAATTCTCTCATATTACTTAGTTTAATTATAACATATTTATAAATCAATCGTTTTTGTGCGCCGTCCGTTTGGGGTGGGTGGTCGAGGGACTGCCGAATTCTGAATTACGCCTAACATCGCGATCGCTGTTAAACTCTCCCGATAGGGAAGCAAAAAATCGGCGTATCAAGGTGCGAAGCACCATTAGTTAAAAGAGTTAAGAGGTCGGTGAGCTTATTTCTTCTTACGGAATAAGATATATGCTAAAAGGACTATGATTATAACAATAGCAATTCCGAAAGCAATTAATAGCGTTCGGTTGTTTTGTGTGGATTCAACTGGTTTTTGTGATTTTTCTATTGTGTATGAATCAAATTTTTTGGCGAACAATGGTTTTGAAACTTCTCCTTCAATTTTTAATCCTGTTTTAAAAACATCATCTTCATTTGCGACTTATTTTGGGAGAGATATTTTTTGTTGTAAGCCAATAGCATAAGCTTCTTCACAAGAACTATAGTCATATTCTCTCTGCTTCACTAAGGTAACTTCTTCAATATCGATTGTTAACAAATATTCATCAGGATGACAGATTTGTTGTATTGTGTTTTGTCATACATTATTATCGCCAGTATACATATTTATTACTTTCTGGACAGCGCCTATAATTACGGCTTGATTACATTGATTCTTTTACACTAGTGTCGGATTTAGACTAAATCGGGAAAACATAATCAGAAATAATTAAACGACTTTAAATTTTTTTATTTGTTTCAATAAAGTTCTGCATTGTTTTAACAAATTGATTAGCTTCTTTATAAAAATCATCATACTGTTTACCTGATAATTTAATAATTTCTCTATTGGATATTTTTTTAGCAAGAATATAAAACTTATTCATCGTTGTAGCATATTCTTTAGAGATTAATTTTGGTTTTACCATTTTTTCGATCATCATGTCATCAACATGCTTGGGGCTAGGGGGTACTTCTCCAAGGGACATTAAAGCTGCATGGGCTGCATCAATCACTGCCCAATACAGGTCCATTACACCCTGCAATATATGCCATTTTGAATTTTGTAAAGTTCTTGGCGCTCTTGAGAAATATGTCCACACACTTTCAGGCGTAGGTCTAATCCTTCCTCTAATTAGTAATGCTTGCAATGGATCAAAAAAGCCCGAATCCAATAAAGCATATCCATCCCTTAAAATATTTATCCCTATCGGATCAGAATTTCGAATATAATCCCAAAAAGAAGTTATTTTTAAAGTGGTTACATGAAGTCTTTCAGAAGTTTCAGCGATCAATTGTTCCATAATTATTCTATATGTTTCAACAAGTTCGGGACTCAACTCTAAAGAGATGTCATCTATTATGATCAAAATATCAATATCTCCTCCCGGCATAACTTCCTTTCTTGCTGCGCTTCCAAAAATTATCAAAGATTTAATAAAATTACCAAACTCCGTGTAAGCTTTTTTCGAAAAATTATAAGCAATTTGAAGCTCTTCAGAACTATATCTATGGACATTTGGGTTATCTACTTCTTTTAATGCAAACTTCATTCATTGTTTTAAAGAAGTAAAACTTTATTAAACTTTTGATTTATTGGACAATTGTAAGATTTGGAAATTATTTATACTTATTGAACAATAGTAACATTGGGAAAATATATAATCTTAATATTAATATTATATATATGACTATGTTTATTGCAAATTTAAGTAGTGGAAAAGGTACTTTGGGACATGTGGGCAGACTTATGAAAGAGGAAGATTGGGATAAAGTAGTATTAGTAACTAATCCGTTTGGTAAAGAAAATTTTAAATCTGACAAGCCTTTTGAGATGATAGTTATAGATGAAAGAAAACCAATTAAAGAATTCACTGAAGATATAATTAAGAATTTAAAAGATACAATTAATTAATAGTGAAGTTGCTTTAAGTTTAATACCCGGCACAGGTAAAGAACACATGGCTCTTTTATCTGCAGTTATGCAATTAAGTGTTGCATTTAGAATGGTTGCGCTTACTAAATCCGGAATTCACCAAGTTTAATTATAACATTTAAATATAAAGCAAAAATAGAAAGCTTTATAAACTGACCATTATACCGAAGAATCAGTGATATCTTATGGGAAGAATAAAAAATAAATTAATTAAAAGAACTGCAAAAGAATTATTACAGAAGTATGGAGTAAATTTTAAGAAAACTTTTGAAGAAAATAAACAAATTATTCCTAAATATGCTAAGATTAATTCAAAAAAATTAAGAAATGTCATTGTAGGGTATATTACTCATTTAAAGAAGACAAGAGAAGATTATTAATAAGGTATTAATAAGAAGAGTTGATTGATATGATAGATAAAAAAACTGATCAAAAAGATAACTCTATCTTTATAGGGGTAAGCCACTTATGAATCATGCAGCAGATGTTGTAATGCATTTTACAGCGAAAGGTGCAGATGAAGTTTTTTTTAAAGCTTGGGGTAAGTTTATCAATAGGGTTGTTGGTGTTTTTGAAGTTGGCGCGAAAAGAGTTCTTAAGAACAGACTTACCACAAAAAATATTGATATTAATTCAGAAGAATTTATTAATTTATATGGTAAATAAGTGTGTGTATTAAGCATAGAACATTTGCTTTGCAGAAAGTAAATATTATTATTAATAATTATTATTTATATACTTATTAAGTATTGAAACGTTTATGGGCCCATAGCATAGCCTGGATATGCTGTATGCAACAGAAAGTGCGGCCGGCTTCGGACTAGCTTTTTAGAAAACGTTTGGGAAAATAAGTGTTTTTTGTTATATTCCAAAGCACACTAAAAAAAAGCAAGGAAGCTACCGGCATACCGGGGTTCGAATAAATTAAGCAAATTGCTTTATATCGGAAATCCTCGTGGGCTCATATTTTAATTTTGATATAAGGGACTAATATGCCGGTTATTTATTTAATGTCTAATTTCTACCCACTTAACTTTTTTATCTTCAACCAGATTTTTAATTTCACGCTGTTTTATATTTAATCCTGCACTACCTGTCTTAATTTCAATAAATGAGATATTATCCGAACCGAATACAATGCCATCTATTGGTTGACCTATAAATTTAAAATCATTTTTCGAAAATGGAAAATCTTTAGCAAATGGAACAAATTGCTCCCATGTTTGTCCATGTTTAACATTCTCAGAACGTTTCACTTTAAGCAGTTGATCATATTTATTCAATAGGGTTTTGTATCTATGATAAAAAACCAAATAAGAAATAATTAAACTAAATACTATTATAATAAATACAATTAAACTAAATATGAATATAATGTTTTTATTTAATATAACATCTGCAGGCATACCTGAATTAATTTAAATAAGTATATAAATTGTGTTGACCAGGCGTAATGTTTTATCATTACTTTGTTTTTTTAATATTATTTTTTCTCATTTTTTATAAATTTTCAAAATAAAGTATACACATTTTAATTTTGTTATGAACATCATATTCGGTGTTTCATAAGGCTTTTATGAAGAAAAAAGCAGAAAACTCAGTCCTTTAGGGCTGAGATGAATGCACTGCTTTTTTTGCAGCCTAAAAATCGAACTTAAGAGAAAGTTAAATGTCAAACCTCGACCTTTAGGTCGTAGGTATTGGTTTTCGTTCGATTTTTATGATATCATAAGTAGTTATTATGATATCATTGGTTAATTAATTTTTTTAAATTATATGGAGTTTTTATTCCAGCGGACATTTAGTTGAATAATTGGATTATAACACTTCTAATACAACAATATTTATATATAGAACCCAAACTATATGTTCTGCGCGAATATGGTACCACTGTATAATAAGAACATTTCCGCAAACCTTATAAATGAAACGGCTTTTTATAGGTTTAGATTGGTGGTAATAGAGTATCTAAATTGGTGATAGCTGATTAAAATCATAATAAACATTTTTGGAGGGAAATACCATGAAAAGTATCGTTAAAGGATTCAGTGCACTGGTTCTACTTTTAGTGCTTATGATTAGTATGGCCGTTCCAGCTTTAGCTTGGACTGCTGAACCTAATGTAGCTATAAAAGCGAACGATGATTTCTGGTTAACACCTGGTTCATCTGATATTGATGTTGAACGCGGTGAAACACTAGACTTTGAATTTTACATAGAAAGTGCAGAAGATTTAGAAAACGTTGAATTAACTGTAAAGTTAGTTTACGAATACGGCGATGAAACAACTATGGACTCAACAGGTCTATTTGATTTAACCGCTGACAGAGAAAGAAAGAAAACAGCTTCATTAACTATCCCTAATGATTATAAGGAAGGGGATGCAAGATTGTTTGTAGTATTACAAGATGAAGAAAACATTTCAACTAATACCTTTGATGTACATGTATCTGGGGCAAGACACGATTTAACATTAGAACGTGTTTTAATGACACCAAATAATGTAGTTAAAGCTGGTTCATACCTTACTGTTAAAGCAAGAGTAGAAAACCTTGGTTCAAGAGAGGAATCTGATATCTTATTTAGCGCTGAAGTTGAAGGCTTAGAAGGAGCTTACGATTCAGAACTATTAGATGATGAGTTCCAAGCAAATGATGCTGAAAATACTCAAGAACTTTACTTAGCAATTCCACTTTGTGCTAAAGCTGGTGAATACAAAGTAAAGACCGCTCTATCATACAACAAGAATGATGAAGTTGTAGAATACAACACAATTAGAGTTGTTGAAAGTGAAAGCTCAGTGTGCGCAGTTAAAACCGATGTAACACCAAACGCTGTAACACAAGTAGTTGTACCTGAAGCTGTTCAAACAGTTAAAGCTGGTGAATCATTAGTGCTTCCAGTAACTATCACAAACGCAGGCAGTGAAGCTAAAAATTATGTAGTTTCATTAACAGCCGGTGATTTAGGAAGTGTAAGATTTGTTCCTAGCAATACAGTAACTGTAGCTGGCGGATCAACTGAAACAGTATATGTTTATGTTGATACAAACGCTAATGTAGCTGGTCAAAAAGTATTAGGCTTAACCGTTAAAGCAGGCAACGAATATGTTAAAGAATCTACTTTAACTGTTAATGTTGAAGGCGAAAAAAGTGTTAACTTTAACAAATTTGGTCTAAGAAAGGCACTTGAAATTGGTCTTGTAGTTTTAATCGTTTTAATCGTTTTAGTTGGTCTAATCGTAGGTTTTAACAAGTTAAAAGATGATGATGACGACTTTGAAGAAGAAGACAAAAGTTACTACTAGGTAAATTTCATAATTTTTTTATTTTTTTTATTTTTATTTGATTAAATTTTGCGGAGTTTATGTGGCGAATGAAACTATTAAAATTAACATTAACTTTAATCCTGGCGTTAGCGCTGATTAGTTCTGTATATGCTTATTCAAGTGATGATTTACAATTTATATCTCCCCGGTACGTTAATTCATTACCATGCAGAGAAATTAAATTTCAATTTCAAATTATGAATTCCGAAAATATAATTAATCAATACCATTTATCGGTTCCTAAGTATGAAAAATATGTGGATTTTAGTGAAAATGATTTAGTAATAGCGCCTGGAAAATCTAAAAGAGTCGTTGCATATGCAATTTTGCCATGTTCATTATCAGGGGAGGTTAATTTAGATTTATATGTTGAAATTAAAGATAGAGAAGGTGCTATTAAAGTTCCGTTAAAAATAGATATTAAATCTGATTATTCAAGGGAAGTATCGATTGCTCCAGTAACTGTATGCAAAGGAAAATTTGGAAAAGGTTCAGTTCACGTGTATAATCCAACAGCAACACCTAATTTAATCCTCTTATCCGCAGATTTACCTCATTGGATTGAATTGCAGGGCAATAAGGTCGTATTACCTGAAAATGCCCAAGCTGATTTTAATTTTACAGTATATCCTGATTCGGAAGTTGGTGAATATTTAATCGGATTTAGTATTAAAGATTTTAGCGGTACAGAAGAAATCCCGTTCACTGTGAATATTAAAGATTGTGAGAATGATTTTAAATTACTTAATACTAAATTGTTGGTTGTATCGGGTCTTGAAGAAGAATTTTATGTTCCTTTTTCAGGTTTAAGAGAGTCAATGTCATTAGCATTACAAGCACCTGAATGGATTACAATGGAAAGAAACATATCTGGTAATTATTTAACATTAAAAGTCAAGGCTTTAGATGTCGAAGCAGGAGATTATGATGTAATTGTGCTTGCGCAGAATGGTGAAACAGTTACTCAGAAATTAAAAGTATCTGTAACTCAAAATGCGGTTGTTAAATTTTTAAGAAGTTATATTTATTTAATCTTAATATTGTTATCTGCAATTGTTTTATTGATTTATGCCGGTTCTAAATATAATATTTCAAAATACAATATATTAAACCGTTTAAAACCATTGTTTAATGGTTTGAAAGTAAAGAAAATAAAAAATACCGGGTTAGAAAAGTTAACTGAAAAAATTCAGATTGGTGCTAAATTTCCTAAATTCAACCCGGTTATCAGTTTTGAAAATTTTGATTTTGCTAATTTTGAGTTTAAGGATAAAGTCAAAATATTGAAAGAGTTTAAAGTTGATTTTGAGCCTATGTCAAAAGTTTGGTTATGGGTTTTATTGGGGTTTGCACTATTGTCTGTCATTGTTTATGCAATTTGGAATTATTTTTCACAGGTTTGGAGTTTGGGGTTAGGAAAAATTAATTTTTTAATTTTGTCCGGACAAGAATTAGTGAATTTTTGGATTAAAAAAAGCGGGTTTTTGTTGTTTGTAAAGAAATGGCTGGTTTATTTTGCATTACAGGCATTTGCATATTGGCAATATATTTTTGGCGCTTTAATTGTAATTGTTATAGTAATTGGCTTTGACAAATTAAAATCAAAAGGGTATGTTAAAAAAGTTTATGATTATTTTTTTGAAGAGCCAGATTCTGATGTTGAAGAGAAAGTTTATGAGATACATGAGAAAAAAAGTTCTGTTAAAAAAAATTAAAAATAATGCCAATCTAAACTAAACATCGCCAGCCATCGCTCCGTTCTGAGTTTTCAGATTCATTTTTCTCATTGTTAAATAATTAAATGTAAACTCTTTATAAAATACACCGGTGGAAAATGAGATTTTATCATTTATACATATTAGGTTTTAATATTGCAATATGTCCTAAGTCCCTGTATCTTGAATTAAAATCAAGGCCATAACCAACAACAAACTTATCCGGTATTATGAACCCCGTGAATTGAGATTCTATTGGTTTAATCCTTCTTGAAGGTTTGTCGAGCAAACAGCAAATCTTGATTTCAAGCGGATTAAACGTTTTTAACATTTCAACTATTTCTGATAATGTGCGGCCTGTATCTATAATATCATCAACAAGTAAAATTCTCTTGTCTTTTAACCGTTCTAATTCCTGCTGGTTGTACCCTCTTATTGATAATTTGCCTGTTGATTCTGTGCTTTCATAGCTTGAAGTTTTGCCTAAAATTTGGGGAAACCAAATTTTATCAAATTCTCCAGATACCAGGGCAGTATAAAAATACATTGCTCCGCCTAGCAATGGGAAACCTACAACTTCAAGGTCTTTTTCACCATTTTTTAGAAATTGTGTGTAATAGTCAGAGATTTCATTTCTTAGCGCTTTTAACCGGCTTTTAATTTCGCCGCCAGAAATTAGGATACCTTCTAATTCGTCTTTATATTTACCTTTTATTTCTAAAGATCTAACTGGGATTAATTCTCTAGTTTGATAATCTATTGGGAAGCTTTCTTCTCTTTTCATAAAATCACTTTTTATTTGCAATATTTTAAATCATTGAGCTTTTATTTTTAAATTAACATTATTTTACAGAGGTATAACTTTTATTATACCCCAGACCGGTCTGTTTTAGGTGTTGTTTGCACATTGCACGAAACGGCCGTAATGCTCTTCACAAAGCTTGGTTTTTGTAAAGTATTATTCTTTTTTTAAAATCAGGGGTTTTTAGTTAAAAAGGTTTATTGTAATAAAGAAAATAGGTCAGTTAAGTTTAGCTCGAAACCGGCAGCAGGAGTAAGAAGTTCCCAATTACTAAGAACTTGCGGGGAGAATTCCCCTATGTGTCCAATGTTTTTGCCTTTATACGAGATTTTTGCAATTCTCCCTTCAATAAATGAACTGTGTTCAATTTCATGCATTTCATAGTTTTCTGCGCCAAGGTTTTTCATTAGGCTGTCAAAGATTTGTTTACTTTCTGTAAAATCGGCGTTATTATGCGCAGTAATTACTGCAATTTTTTCATAATCTTTTGCTTCGGTTTTATCATTGATGCTGACCAGCCCGTGTTCGAATATTTTTTGTGGGTATTCGTTATGCTTGTTTTTTGATAAAGTTTCAAGCAATATAGGGGATAACCAGTTTCTTACCACTGAAAATGATTCAGACATATACTCTTTTATCTCTAACAGTGAAAAAGGTTCAATGTTCATTTTAGTAAATAATGTATTTTTATTTGATAGCATTGCATTTAGGACCTCTTGATATCCGAAACCAATGAGTATTTCCCTGGCGCTGTCGCAAAAATTTATCAGTGGGGAAGTTTCCCCTATCGTGTTACTTTTAAGTTTTTGCACAGGAATATTCTTATAACCGTAGGTAATTCCGATGTCTTCAATAATGTCTACCATGTGCAATAAATCTTGCCTATAAATTGGGGCGGTTACAGTTCCATTGTGATAACCATATCTTGCTTTTTCAAGTAATTTTTGCAGTTCGTTTTCTTTTAATTCCAAACCTAATAAATGTTTAACATCATCAGGTTTAATTTTAAATTTTTCATTGAATTTGTATGGGCATTTTACAGTCCTATCAGTATATTCGATGCTTGTTTCATAAATTTCAAAACCTCTATCATAAAATGCTTGGGCCATAATGTTTATCGCGAGATTTACTGAATTAAAATCTGTACCGGTTGCTTCTATGAACAGATTAGAATCACCTACCTCAACTTTTCCAGAATAGTTTGAATTAATAATTGGAGGGAAACTTAATATTTCATGTTCATTATCAACTAATATCGGGTATTCTTTAAAATCTTTTAATAAGGGTGAATATTTTTGGCCTGCAGGGTGCATTTCGAGGATCTCACCCGGGGTCATTTTTCTATTAAAATTTAATGGTTCAAATTCCATGTCTTCAGGGCCAGTAGTCTTATAAAATAGGGGGAATTTAATTTTCTCAAGCGAATATATGCCTATTGCAACTTTTTGCCTTTTTCTTCCATATGATTCACAAAATTTTTCCTGCAATTGGATAATTTGTTTAAGTAAATAATCCGAAATACCTTTTCCTTTAACAGCAATTGCCCCAATGTAAGGTCTAACCTGCTTAACTGAATTATTTACTCCAATTTTCATGCCTGATTTTTTAATTTCGAGTATTGGTAAACCTTTTTCTTTTCCTATAATTCCCTTTATAAGTCTAGCTAATCCTTCAACTGACCACAGGTATGGGAGGTTTGTGTCATCATAGTTTACATGCACTTCATCTGAATCTTTATCATAATCTT
Source organism: Candidatus Woesearchaeota archaeon (assembly GCA_018303425.1). Lineage (NCBI taxonomy): Archaea > Nanobdellati > Candidatus Woesearchaeota > Candidatus Woesearchaeota archaeon. The sequence continues at coordinate 57,991 of JAGVYF010000001.1, forward strand.
TTAATTCGCCTTTTCCATATTCTACTAATTCATCCAGCTCGGAGATTGTGAGCTCTTTTCCGACTAAGCTGTTCAAGTCCTGCAATGAAAATTTTATTGTTGGCATTTTTTGTTCCTCAGCAGATTTAAATCTTGTGTATATAATTCTCTGATATCGTCAATTTTCATGTTGAACATTCCCACTCTGTCAATACCAATACCCCACGCAATTACAGGTACATCTATGCCTAATGGGCGTATTACTTCAGGTCTAAAGATTCCTGAACCCCCTAATTCAATCCATCCCATTTCGGGGTGTTTTGCAAATAACTCTGCGCTGGGTTCAGTAAATGGAAAGTATGCAGGTTTAATTTTAATTTGTTCAGTTTGCGCAAATTCTTCAGCAAACATTTTTAATAATCCTTTCAAACTTTGGAAATTTAAGCCTTCATCAGCTACAATCCCTTCTGTTTGGTAAAAATCAGGTAAATGGGTAGCATCAATTACATCGTACCTGAAACATTTTGCAATTGCAAAATATTTACCCGGAACTTTGAAATCTTTTGAAGCCAGCATTCTTGCAGATGCTGCCGTACCTTGTGTTCTTAACAGTGTTCTTTTTGTTCTTTCTGCATCAAATTTGTACTGCCAACCTTTTGAGCTTGTATTGAAACCGTCTTCATGCGCAGATTTAACATTTTTAATGAGTTGCGTGTCAATCTGTTGTATTGCCGGTTCTTTTATATAGTAAGCTTCGTGAATATCTCTGGCGCTATGAAATTGCGGCATAAAGAGGGCGTCCATATCCCAAAAATCTGATTCCACAATAGGCCCAAACATTTCAGTGAAGCCCATTGCAAGGAATTTTTGTCTTACATTATCAAGGAATCTGCGGTAATGTTGTCTTTTTCCAGGATAAATTTTAGGTACATTCAATGATATGTCATATCTTCTGAATTTTTTATTTTTCCATTCATCAGTTTTTAGCATATTTGGTGTAAGCTTATCAAGAAAATTATCTGTTAATTTTATATATTGCAGTTCATGACCTAACTGCGTAAGTTCAACAACTCTATCTTTGATAAGATTAATTTTAATAATTTCTTTTCTTTGAGATAAAGCATGCATTAAGACTCTGTCTTCGTGTTTAATAATTTCTTGATTTTCTTTTCCTTCAACTCCAATAAAATTTAAGAATTTGTGTTCCGGAAATATTTTTGGTTCTGTTGTTGTTGCGCTTAGTAAAATCTTATCTTTGCCTTGTTTGTTTAAATTTATCAGGCTTTGTTTTTTTAATGTGCCAATTGCAATTTGGATTTCTTGAGATGATAGACCTGTATATTCTTGGAGTTTATGCATTTCAACTTCTTTGCCTGCTTTTTGCAATGTTTCAAGCAGTTGTTGTTCAGGCAATCCTTTTAGGGCGTATTCTTTTCCGTTTTTATCAAGTTCTATGCGTTTTTTAAGGTCTTCATGCATTATAATTAATCCTTTGTTTTGGAGCCATTGTAATGCTCTCATAGCGCCAGCTTCCGGTAATTCTGATTTTTTTACTAATTCGGAAAGTCGGTTACATATTTTTAGCAACGGAAATATTTTTCTTTCTAATGGGTGCAAAGATTCTGCTAATTTTCTTATATCATCCATAGGTTAAGTGATTCTTTATATATTTATAAGGGTTATGGTTAGGGGGTTTTGTTTAGCACAACATTTAAATAAAACATAAACTTTTTAATTTCTATGGCAATCATACCGGCAGCTGCATCAGAGCGTATTCTTAAAAAAGCAGGAGCTAGAAGAGTGTCTGATGAAGCAAAAAAGGCATTTTCTGAAGTACTTGAACAGTTAGCAGAAGAAATCTCAAAAAAAGCAGTTGACATTGCAAATAATTGTGGAAGGAAGACAATTAATGGTACAGATATTAAGATGGTGAAAGTTTAGTGAAGATTACGATTGATACTAAAGAAGATTCTCCTGATGAAATTAGAAAAATAATACATTTACTTTCTAATCTTGCAAATCTTAATTCAACACAGAAAGATCTTTTTGGAGCTGGTGGACATTCATCCAATTTACAAGATTCGCAATCTGCGCAGGTGGGTTTTATGAAGATGTTTGAAGATATGCCTGTTAGTAAAGAAGATAAAAAGGATGAGGATCCCTGGTCAGATAAAAATAATCCTGGGTTAATCACTTATTAGTCAGTAATTTATATAAACCACTGCTTTTATTTAAATATATAATGAAATACAAATATATAGAAGGAGAAATAACTTCTGATGTCATGTTTGAAGCTTATGGAAAAACACCTCAAGAGGTATTTGAAAATGCCGCTGAAGCAATGTTTGAGACTATTTGTATTAAAATTAAAGTAAAACCGAAGAGATCTGTTAAAGTTCATGTTGAAGGTAAAAATTTAAAAGATTTATTTTATAATTGGTTGCAGGAATTAATTGGTCTGATTGATATTGAAGAAATGTTTTTTTCCAAGTTTAATATTACTAAAATTTCTGAAACTTCACTAGACGCAGAAATTTATGGTGAAGATATAACTCCCAATAAAGGAGAAACGGTTGTTAAGGCTGTTACATACTTCGGGTTTGATTTAAGGAAGGAGAAAGGTAAGTATATTGGAACTGCTACACTGGATATTTAGTATAATTATTTTTTAAGGTTTAAAAATAAGAAAAAGAACGGCTAATGCCGTTTTTAATTAATAGTTGTTATGGTTGTAATTGCTTTTAAAAGTTTATCAGAACCTTGGTCAAGTAATTGCAATGTTATTGTTTTTGCTAAAGATAAATCATCAAAACTGCCATCAGACAAAACTATAACTCCTTTAATTGTTTCTCCAGCAGCAATTGAAAAAATTGATTCTTTTTCGCCTTTAACTAACTTTTTAACATCTTCGCCGTCACTTTCATCATAAGCAAACACTCTGACTAATGGATAAAAATCGGTTTTTTCATTTACTATTTCGTATTCAACTGATACAATTTTACCCCAATTATCACTTTTTTTAACAGTATTTACTTTTAGAATTTTAAAATCTATTAAACCTGATAAAATTTTAGGTTTTTCTTTAACTATTGGTTCTTCAACCTTTTCAACTACCGGTTTTTCAATTACAGGTTCACTTACTGTTTTAACTGGTTCATTTACATTTACTACTGCCCCGGCAGTTTCACTGCTTCCAAACCAGTTAGCAGTCACTAAATCGGCGTTACAGGATACAGAGCTCGATATTGGCTGATAAAAAGCAACTATTCCAAGAGCAATAGTGACAAAAACCCACATTAACCTTTCAAGGTGTTGCGGTTTTGGTATTTTAATAACTAAAAATTGCGGTTTTGGTGTTTGTTGTGCATCTCCTTCCATTTTGATCTTTCCTCATTATATTTTTAAAATTAAATGATACTATTAATTTATCTTAAAATTATAGATTTACTAATATTTATACTTTTCGTTGCATTAATAAATAAAAATTATCTTCTAGACTATCGTAACATTTAAATAGAATTAAACTTAATATATTTATCGTGATAGAACAAATTGATGAAGGAACAGGGGGAGCCAGCAGATTGAAAATAACATCTTTATTAATATTATGTGCAACAATATTTATTCTTGTAATGTTTGCATTTTTTGGCACTAGTGGCGGGTTATTTAGTTATACTGGTTCAGTTACTGGTACGACTGCTAATTCAGATCTTTCATTAGAAAAAGAAGAGATTGTTGTTCAAGACCCCCTAATTTCGGGATTAAGTGAAGAGGGTAAATACAAATTGATTCTTAATATAATTAAATTAAAAAATTTAGATAAAAAAGTTACAAAATTACAATTTGCAGAAAGAGTTTCAAATATTGCGGGTTATATTGATACTTTAAAAAATACAAACGTGCAAAATGTGTGGCTTTCAATTCATTCATGTTTAGAAGAGGGTTGCAATGAAAAGTATTATGAATTGCTCGAATCAGTTTTAGATAATGCATTTGCGTATGCAGAAAAGGATATAGGATTTATTGAAAAAATATTTTCTAATGAGCCACCCCATGTTTTTATGCCTGAATTATTAAATAATATTGTTGGATTACAAAAAGCTGTTGAAATTGGGGATGTTGTTGAAACATCAAAAAGCATGACTGCTGTTAATTCTTTAATGTCAAAGGTTGATTCTACAGAAATTAATGATTTATGGAATGAGCTAGTAAATTGTGATTTAAAATGCCCTATTTATGACGAGTTAATTCTAAAATTGACCGAATTTAAGATAAATTCTTTGGATGTATAATTCTAAATATTAATTAAGTGCAATAAATTGGCGCTTCCGCAATAAAAAAAGAAATTATTAATTGGCTTGTCAAGATATTTTTTAATTTTTCTTAATTGTTGTCTTGCTTTGTATATCCGGTAAGAACATTTAACTTCGAATACATCAATTTTTCCATTTTTTTCTGCAACGATGTCTATTTCCCCGATGACTCTTTTGTTGTTAGATAAAAATATGTGTGTTGATATAGAATCATAGTTAGGCCTAATTAAAGAAACAAGTTCTTTAACATATCTGTCATGCTTGATTAATTTTGCTTTAATCACCTTTCTTATGCAATGTTTTACGCATATATAAATTTTTATTAGCACTATTAAATGAACCTAACATATATGATACACTTATGCTATTTTATTCCCTAATTTAATTTGTAAAATAAAATACATTGGCGTTACTAAAACTAATAAAGATAAACTTAAAACTAAAAATAATAATCTTAATCCAAATGCCTGAGCAAAATATGCGCCCAGCGGCACAAAAAATAAATATGGCAATGTTAATATTAACGAAAAAGTATTATAATATTTAGTCCTATTTTCGCTTTCTAAAGCATGGGTAATAAGCAATCCAATTGCAAGTCCGGTTATTGAGGCGCCAATAATGCCTATTATAGTAGCCATTGAAATCGCTAATAAATTAGGACTTAGGTAGTATGTCAATGGTTGTGTTGCTACCATTAAAGTGCCAAATGTTAATAACGGGAGGTTTCCATATTTTTTAGACAATAATCTAGCTATAGTTGTTGACATCAATGAAGAAAAAATTGAAATTATGAATATCATCGCAATATTAATAAAACCGCCGAATGCCATGTATTTAAAAATCTTATAAATGTATAAACCGTAATATATATTTCCTATTGTCTGCACTAGTCCGGTTGTTATGCTTGCGATTAAAGCGATCAATACAATTTTATTTTTGATTAGAAATGGAATATTAATAAAAACTTCTTTTAGGTAGTCTTTAACTATTTGTCCAATTGAAGTTTTAATCTCAAATCTTTCAGGTTTAATCAATACTTTCATAAATTGTGACGAAATAGTAAAACAAATTGCAGCCAGACTTAACAATAAAACATAACCGGGTACTTTAAATATATCTCCAAATTTAAACAAGTTTTCGGATATAGGGTAATTGTCCAGGATGTAACTCCCGATTAATAATGAAATTCCAATAATGATTACGCCGTATTGTGGGAATTTGCCCAGCCGGGGTTTTTCTTTAATGTCTTTTAAAAAAGTGTTTGAATATGTTTGACCAAGATAAGCAGTCAAGATGCCAATTCCAACCAATAAAAAACCAATAGTGTATATCGAATTCCAAAATATTGCAAAGGCAACAGATAAATAACTTAATCCCAACAAAATGCCTGCTAGATTAATTTCCCATGGTTTAAAATTTCTAACTTTTAAATATTCTTGGACTAATAAACCCATAAATATGCTAAACAAGTCCTTTAAACCGTTCATTATGCCAATTATAAAATATGATGCGCCAATCTGTGATAAAATCACGTTAATAAATTGTTGGTTAACTAAACCAGAACCTAGTTTTTCAAAAATTTCTTTGCCTAAATGTTTTTGATAATTGGTCTGTTCAATGTCACGTTTTTTTAGTTTTTCTAAAATCTTTGTTTCTTCGGCGCTTTTTGTGAATAAGATATTTTTTATTGTAGGAATATTATTTTCTTTTATTTTTTTTTCTTTTTTAGAAATAACATTTTCTACTTTAGAAGGTAACATTTTTTCTGTATTAAAAGTCGGTTTTATTTCTTTTTTCTTAATCTGATTTCCAATTCCTATTTCAATGATACTCATCAAAGATAAATATTAAAAAGAATGTATTTAAATCTTATGGAAATAAAATCTCCTGTTAAACAGAGCATTAGGTACCCTGTTTGTGAAGAAATAAAAAACTTTAAAATTTTTAATTTGATAATTATATTGATTTTTAAAATAATTTGTTAAAATAGTTAAGTTTTATGAGATTAATTTTATTAAAATTGATTCAAAACATTTATAAAGTATATATATTATAAAATATAAGGTGGTAGATATGGGAATATTATCCCGATTATGGTCTAGACTAGTTATACTTTTTATTGGTAAACCTCCCGGGAAAATAATAAAAAAATGGGAATTTAAAGCAGGGGGAGCTATTCTTAATTCTGCAACTATTTCGGATATTGATAATGACGGCCACATGGAAATAATTATTGGCACAAGCAAGGGTAAAATATTTGTTTTATCAGCGAAAGGAAAAGTTAAGTGGGAAGGTTCTTTAAAAAAAGAAATTAGCGGAGTGAATTTAATGTTTTTAGATGAAAAAACGGTTAACAGTATAATTGCGTCACCAGTAATTCTCAAATCGAAAGGTAAGATAATTATTGTGGCTTGCAGCGCTTCCGGCATAGTTAAGGCATTTCATGGCGATGGAAGGTCATTTTGGGAGTTTAAAATCCAAGGAATTATTTTTGGAACGCCCCTGTGCGCAGATGTCAATAACGATGGAGAGAAAGAAATAATTTTTGGCACAAGCGATCATTATTTGTATGCAATTACAAATTGCGGCAAACTTTTATGGAAATATTGCGCAAAATCTCCTATTACTTCATCACCCGGATTTTATGAGGACAAACCCAAGTTAATTTTATTTGGTACAGATAATGGTTTTCTTAAAGCAGTTAGTATAAATGGAAAGTTTAGGTGGAAATTCAAGACCAAAGGGAAAATTACTGCCAGACCAGTTATATCTGATATTTTTAATGATAAACATAAACGAATTATCGTGGGTTCAACTGATAAATCTTTATATGTTTTAAACAAGTTAGGCAAATTAGACTGGGAATATAAAACTCATGGGGAAATTTTTTCCCATGTAACTATTGGAGATGTTGATAAAGATAAAGATAAAGAAATATTTTTCGGGGCGGGTGATGATAAGATTTATGCATTAGCCCCAAATAGTCAAAAGATTTGGAGTTATGAAACGGATTTTTGGGTAGTAACTTCTCCAATAATAACAGACATTAATGGCGACGGGACAAATGAAATTGTAGTGGGATCATATGATAAATCCGTTTACGTTCTTGAGGGTAAAGGAACATTTGCGCTTAATTATATGCCTGGGTTATCAATAATTGCCAGCCTGCCTGGGCATTTTACCCCATTTATCACTTCACAACCCGGCGAATTAGTTGGCAAGAGATTATGGAAAATCCGGTTAGGCAGTATGGTAACTGGTTTAAATGTTATTGGTTCAAAGAATTTGCCAACTCAAGTAATTGTGAGCACTAAAGGAGGCAAACTTTATTGTTTAGGACATGAAAAATAAACAAAAAAACATAATCGGAGCTTTGATTTTGTTATTGATTATTGGAGTTGTAAGCGCAGAGGATGTTGCAGAAACTGCAATTTGTATTCCAGATTGGACCTGCACTGCCTGGTCATTATGTATAACGGATTATCAAAATAGAACTTGTACTGATACAAAATTTTGCGGGAATGAACCAGAATACTTTAAATCTAAACCTGCTGAATTTAAAGAATGTGATGTTTCAACAGAAACATCGGATATAGTCCCGGATAGAGAAATAATTAGGTTTGGTATCAATACTTGCAGTGAAATATGGAAATGCGCCCCATGGTCTGTATGTACAGGAGGTAAGCAAACTCGAAAATGTTTTGACGAAAATGCTTGTGAAACTGAATTAAAAAAACCAATTATTGAACAATCTTGCGCAGGGGCATTAACCGTAGCTGAACAATCAACTCCACCCATACCTGAAAATCCAGATTCAACGTTAATGTATATTTACATATTAGGCAGTTTGATTATTATAGGGGGGTTAGGGTTTGCAGGATATGTCTACTTAAATAAAAGAACAATATCTGTTTTAATACCTAAAACTGATTCTGTTTTAGATAATTATATAACTAAAATGAAAATTGCGGGGTTTACATCTGCGCAAATAAAAAATGAGCTTATTAAATCCGGTTACGATCCTGGAACAATAAATAAATATTTTCCGATGCATAATCCCGAACTTAAAAAATTTACATTACAAATGTTAAGTGAAGGATATAATCCATTGCAAATCGGGGATCATTTGATTGTTTATGGGTATAGTCCGGAACAAATCAAGGAGCATTTTGAACATATAAATATGGGTGAGATCAATGAAAATAATTGAAAAAAAGAGTGATATTAGGCGCATCCCTTTACATATTGAAGGGTTTGATGAACAATTGGGCGGGGGCGTACCTGAAGGCCACGTTTGTTTAATGGCCGGTAAATCCGGTACAATGAAATCATCTGTTTCATTTAATTGTCTTTATCATGAAGTAGCAGGAGGTAAAAATGCTCTATACTTATCGCTTGAACAATCTTCTGCATCTTTACTGAATCATATGATAGGCATGGATTTTGATTTATCAGAGATAAATGTTGTAATTTTGTCTGATATAGGCAAACTTGAAAAATGCATTGAAGCTGTAAATTCAACTAAAGGCAGTTTAATTCTTACGGATGTTGCAGCCATAAGAAAACAAATGGGGGATATTAAGAGCATAGGGCCGCAGGCGGATTGGTTAAACGCAATCAAGAACATTGTAACTAAATTATCGAATGGCAATGCATGCAACCTTTTTGTTCTTGATTCGCTATCTGCAATGTATGCTTTATCATCCATTAAAAATCCCAGAGCGGAACTTTTTTATGTGTTTGAATTTTTAAGAGACCTTGGCTTAACTTCATTTCTTATAACTGAAATGTTTGGTGAACAGTTTGGAGAATTTGGGGTTGAGGATTACCTTTCAGATGGCATCATAAAGTTCGCAATGGTACGGGACGGAAGAAAAGTTAGAAGAGAAGTAAACGTTGTAAAAATGAGGGCATCTGATACAAATAATGACGTGTTTATACTTGACTATAAAAATAAGACATTTAGAGCTTTAACAAAGTTACCTTATTAAGATGAGAAGGCAAGATTTAAGAAAATTTGATATACATTTAATGATTTCAATACTTGGAACGTTCTGCGCCGCGTCTTTTTTTTTTATCTTGTTTTGGTCATTTAATTTTTTTATAATTAAAATAAAAGATTTAACTTTTTATCTTTGGGTGTCATACGGCGTCTTTTTTTTAATTGCTTTAATTGTGTATCTTACCACTAAACGACCTACAATCATATGGACCAAATCTGTTGAAGGTTCATTATCAACAAAATGCAAATATAACCTTGAATTAGGACAATCTTATATTTTAAAAGATAAACATAAATCAATGCATAGATCTATTTATAAAGATGCCATTGAAAATGGTAGAAATGGGTTGTATATTACAAGAACTAATCCAAATCTCATAAAGAGAAAACTTAAACTCAAAAATACCTTGCTTCTGTGGTTAACCGAAATTGAAACAAGCAACGCAATAAATCCTATGGATATTGAAGAATTGTCTTATATAATAAAAAAATTTTTACAAAAAACTAAAAATGCAATAATTTCTCTTGAGGGAGTTGAATATTTGATTAATATATTGCCCTATAAAACAATATTGCACTTTTTTCAAGATCTTAGGGATGAAGTTGCATCGACTAATTCAAATCTAATTTTAAGACTTAATCCTGAAGTATTGAAAATTAATGAGCTTAAACTTATAGAAAAAGAATTTATGGAGTGGAAACCAAATGCCGTCTAATCTGATTTTGTTGATTATCATGCTTTTATGCACTATTCTCAGCATAGTTTTTTTATGGAAACTCCGAAATATTGAACCTAAAGAGATTATTTGGCAAATTTCTTATTATATATTAATAATGATAATGCTTTTTTGCGGGTTTTCATTTATAGCGCTTGCGTATATTTATTTTTTTAATGTCGAAACAATTCCGAGTAATGCATTATTTTTTATTTTTGGAGTGTTATCTATAACATCTACATTTGCTGTTCTTTATTTTGATAAAAGAGTAAGGTTTATGGAAGCGCTTGGCGAAGATTCCGGCCCAAAGGTTACGCTCCCTTCAAAGCTTAAAAGGGGCAATACCTATTTAATTAAAGACATTGAACGGAAAAGGGCATTAAGATTGTTTAGCGCGGCAATTGGTTTAAATTTTAAGGGTTTGGCAATTACCCGTCAAAATCCTCAAAATATTATTGAAACTTTTAAATTAAAAACTGCTAAAGTAATTTGGTTAACTGAATTAAAAAATGGTAAAAATTTAAGTCCGACTGACCTTGAAGAGATTTCATACGTTATCAATAATTTTATTAATCAGGAGAAACGGAGCATTATTATTTTTGATGGTTTTGAATATTTAAGCGATTATAACTCTTTTGCTAAAGTGTTGCATCTGTTTCAAGTATTGAAAGACGCTGTTTCCATTAAAAACTCAATACTTTTAATCTATATTAATCCCAGAACCATGGAAAAAAATAATATTAAACTTTTGGAGTCGGAGTTTAAAGTGATCTGATGGCAATGTTTTTACATATATTTCCGGGAATTGAACTCTATTTTGCTGCGGCAATATCAATACTCCTGTTCTTAAGGTGGAAAAAAACTAAGGATAAAACAAGTTATTATTGGATGTTGGCATTTGTTTTTTATTCATTATATGATATAATTCAGATAGTTTTTATCAGCCAAATATTTGTATTCGAAGTTTTTTCATATTATTCGGTGCATTTCCTAAGACAAACTTTTATTTCATTAATGTTTGTATCGGTTTATTATGGGATCGTGAGATTATTAACCCGCAAGAAACTTATTACTCAAGTATTGCCATTTACTTTTTTTTTCCTGCAAGAAATTCTCATCGCGTACGGTGATTTTGCTGTAAAAAACATTGAAATAGCCGATAAACTGCATGTTATTTTTTTTGATGTGCCTTTTAATTTAATTATTGCAATGCTATTTTTTAAATTATATCAAGTTAATAAAAAAAATTATTCATTAATGATCTCTCTTGCATGGATGGGTTATGCAATCCTTGTACCTATATTTTTTTATAAAACTGGTGGACTCATATTGTATTCCATTTCTTTATTGCCCATGCTTTTAATGTTTTTTGCATTTTTAGTGTTTTTTAAAGCGCCGACGGGGGAAGAATTAATTGAGATTAAACCCGCTGTTGAAAAAAGATTAAAAAGTAAAAAAAGGTATAGGTTAAAGCCCGGATACAGCTATCTTGTTGAAGAACCTAAATCTGAGATCGCTTTTGGTATTTTTGTTGATGCTGTAATGCACGGAATTAGGGGTTTGTGCATTACCAGGACTAAACCGGAATGGATTAGAGAAAGGTATGAGCTCAAGAAAACTCCTGTATTATGGCTGACACAAACAAATTCAGGCTCATCTGAAACCGTTGATCCATCAGAACTTGAACAATTAGTGGATCTGATTGATAAATTTGTTACAACGGCTAAATTTGAGGTGGTTAAAGAGGAAGAAGAAGATGAATTATTTGTTGATAAATATTCAATTACTGCTGAGCCAACTGAAAAAGATAATAACACTATTTTTAAAAATCAAAGCAAAGAAGAAAAGAAATATCTTACTACAACTGAAGAAAAAAAATTACCTGAAAAAGATAAAGAAGAACAGACACAACATAAAGAAAATATTGCGGATAAACAGGGAAGGCATAAACCCGGAACGCATAAAGGGAGTTTTGTTATAATTGGCGATAAGGAAGATAATGGCGGGGAAGATAAAGAAAAAATTGATGATGCCATTAAAATGAAGAATGGGCGGGGGTATGAGACAACGAGTCCATACAATATGGGTGATGTAAAAGAAGATAAAAAAGAAGAACCTTTAATTGAAAAATCACTACAGGGGCATATTAAAGACAAATATGACAAAAATGAACTACAAGGCGAAAAAGACCTACAAGTAGTCAATGATGAAGAAAAGTCAAGAAAACATTTATTTCATAGAGTTAAAGACAAAGTTAAATTCTTAATTCAATCTAAAAAAGAAATTTCTAAAAAAGAGATTGACGAGCTTTTAAAAGAAAAAGGCAAGTCTGGCGAAAGCGAGCATAAAACATATCCTCAAAAAGAAAATCAGTCACAAAAAGTTCAGCCTAAAAAAATAAATAATTCCGGTCTATATGAAAAGAAAGAGCGCAGTGAAGAGCGCGAACCCCAAAAGCCGCTGTATATTAATAAAAAAAGGACAGGTAAAATGACAATTATTGGCGGGTCTGAAGATGTAAAAAAGAGTGTAAGGCATCAAGCATATTTAGTTTTAAAGACCCCGCAAATCAATCACAGAAAAAGCATTGTTTTGATTGAGGGCATTGAGTACCTTATCACAAATAACTCATTTAGGGCAGTTAAAAATATAATTTCATTATTAAAAGATAAAATCTCTGAAGGAGATTCGGCTTTAATTGTGCCGATTGACCCGGAAACATTATCTAAAGTTCAGATAAACCAAATTAGACAAAACTTTTATATTTTTGATCCTAATCGCAATAATTATTTTTAAATATCTGAAAAATAAAGCTATTTTAGGGTTGGAAAAATTATAATGGGAATTTAAATTACAGTTTCAATGTTGTAATATTGCTGATTCCATGTTCGTTCATGCTAATTCCATATAAATTATCCGCTTCACCGATTACAGCATCATTGTGAGAAATAACGAGATACTGCGCGTGGTCGCAATACTTCCGAACTAGTTTTGCAAGTTTTTCGGAGTTATGTTTA
>JAGVYF010000002.1 GCA_018303425.1 Candidatus Woesearchaeota archaeon
AAGACATTGCGCAGGTCCGCAGTCTTGTACACATGTATTGCATTCATTCCCCTCACAGATATTGTCTCCACATTGTCCACCTAAATCAATAGGTGATTTTAGGCAAGCGCCTGATTTACAGCCGAATTCGCAAGGGATTGTTTCAACTCTATATTCACCATACTCACACCATGATTCTATTACAGAGTCACCAATTTCACCCGTTGTTGGTCCTGCTTTTGTGTAAGTACAAATTTCTACATTTGAGTATTGATTTTCTCCTTTTCTGTATTCAGTGACTCCTCTTTCATAGAAATTTTTACCGCTGTCTGAATCTGAACATTCGTTGAACACTCTTAAACAAAACTCTACCCTGTCAACTTCACCTGCCAAATTTTGGCTTTTGATATCAACGATTGAAATTTTAGTATCGTCTTTTAGAAGATATGCTTCTGATTCACTAAGTAAATCTGTTAGTTCGCCATTAACAATTAATTTTACTTCATCACTATTAACTAATAATGCTGAAACCTCATACTCTTTAAGCGACGCTTCATATGTCCTTGTTTCTCCTTCATCCAGTACATCAATTACATTACAGTTAAGTTCTTGTTCTGGAGGCACACATGCACCGTTTTTGCAACCATTTGGACAAATATAAAATTTATGCTGTTGCTGGCAATTACGATTTACATAATTTTCCCAAAGGCCATTTGCACTATCCATTGCAGGCCCAAATTCTCCTTCTTTGCAGTTATCAACTCCAATTGAAGTTCCATTTTTTAAAATTTTTCCAAAAACATTATAATTGATACCATTATCAGAATCTTTAAGATCACAAGGATATTGCAGATTACAATATACAATATCTCCGCAATAATCAAACTCTACAGAATTAATTTTAAGTTTATATTTCCCATCAATGTTAAACTCTTTAGCCAAATTATCCTCTTTAACTTCAGATGAATAAAGACGTCTAGTATTTACACCATTAATCCTAAAAATACAACTATTAGAACTTTTCTCACAATTTAATAAATGAACAATATAATTCTTACCAGATAATTCATAACCTTTGATATTATCCATTTCATTGCCGATAAGCATTTGATAAGCTGAGCTGTCTACAACAGGTTCAAAATTAACCTTTTCATAAACTTCACTATATCTATCTAAAAAAGATTGAGCATCAGGTGTATCTATTGACTGACCATTTACTGTATCAGCCAACAATGGTTGATTTACCGTACCAGAAACAACAACTGTTAAATGGATAACAACAACTGATAATACCATAAACAATAAGCCAACTTTGGATTTGTGTAATTTGTATATATTAATTTCTACCACCTATTAAAATTAATATATTTCTAAAGTTTATATAACTATCCATTTGTCTAACGCCCCATAGTAATACTTTAGTAAAGTGAAGCTTCAATACAAAAGTTAGCATCTTCCAATGAGACACTACTACTTAATAGATTAGTAACCTATGGTTACTTCATGGGTTTAATAGCCAGTAACTTGCTACAACAATTAATTAAACGCATGAAGTTTAAAATCAAATATGACTTGCTATAGGGGGTATTTTTATTACCTTATATAATCGGTTTAAGGTGCAAACTGACGCTAACTTTGTTCAATTGCTTCACAAAGCTGAAGTATTACGATTAATGACACTACTTAACTTATAATCTTAGGGAGATATTGTTATGAGTAATAAGCAAGGCAAAGTTCCAATAAATGGACAATATCCCCATAGGAACATTTATAATAGTGGGTGTATTTATTTGGACTAATGGAAGAAGACAATGTTTTAATCAAGGAGAGGAAAGAAAAATTACGTAAATTACGTGAATTGGGTATAAATCCTTATCCATACAAATTCGATAGAAAACATTTGTCTAGTTATATAAATAAAAAGTATTCCAAACTTGAACATGGAAATAAATCTGAAGAAGTTGTTGTTGTAGCAGGCAGAATTTTGCAATTGCGTAAAATGGGTAAAGCCGCATTTGCGCATATTCAAGACCGAGATGGAAAAGTGCAGATATATTTACGTGAGGACGGCTTAAAAGAAAAATATGATTTATTAAAATATATAGATATTGGAGATTTTATAGGTATATCTGGCAAAGTTTTCAAGACAAAATTGGGTGAGGTTACTATTGAAGTCCAAGATTTGCAAATTTTAACAAAAACTTTACGCCCATTGCCTGAAAAATTTCACGGGCTAAAGGACCCTGAACTTCGATACAGAATGAGATATGTAGATTTAATTATGAACCCCGAAGTTAAAGATGTTTTTATAAGCAGGGCAAAAATAATTGGTTTAATAAGAAAATATTTTGATGACTATGGAGCTTTAGAAGTTGATACTCCCTGTTTACAGCCAATATATGGCGGAGCTGCTGCAAGACCTTTCAAAAGTCATTTACATGCTTTGAATATGCCTATATATTTGCGTATTTCAAATGAACTTTATTTGAAAAGGTTAATCGTTGGCGGGTTCGATAAAGTTTACGAATTTGCGCGCGACTTTAGAAATGAAGGTATTGATAAAACACATAACCCTGAATTTACTCAGATTGAGATGTATGAAGCCTATGTAGATTATGAACACATGATGAAACATGTCGAAAAAATATATGAAATGGCTGCAAAAGAACTGCATGGTTCTACTAAATTTAAATTTGGAGAGCATAATATTGATGTTAAAACTCCCTGGAAACGTATGACTATGATTGAAGCTGTTAACAAGTTTGCGGGTTTGCAAAACAGTGGAATTACCGATATTTCTAAAGCATCAGATGAAGAATTAAAAGAAATAATTAGAAATTATAATATCGAAGTTAAAGGCGATTTAAGTCGCGGCATGATGATTCAACAAATCTTTGAAGAATTATGCGAAGATAAACTAATCCAGCCGGTATTTATTATGCATCATCCAGTTGAATCTACACCTTTATGTAAAACTCTTCGTAATGGCGACGAAACTACAGTTGAAAGGTTTGAACCTTACATTGCGGGTATGGAAATTGCAAATGGTTATTCTGAATTAAACGATCCAATAATGCAAAAGATGTTGCTTGAACAACAAGCAGAACAGCTACAAAATGGTTCAGAAGAAGCGCATCCTTACGATGAAGATTTTGTGCGCGCAATTGAATATGGAATGCCGCCAACTGGCGGAGTTGGTATTGGAATTGACAGGATGGTAATGATATTAACTAATTCTGCCAGTATAAGAGACGTTATTTTATTTCCGTTTATGAAAGAAGAAAGTAATGGTGAATAGAACACCACAATCCTTATAAATGAAAAACTTGTTTCTAATGATATAATGGTTAATAGAGCTCAGCTTGGCTTAATTGAGCCAGTGATAATAATGGGCCGAAAGGTTATGGCCCGCATTGATACTGGCGCAGAACGCAGTTCAATTCATGATGAATTGGCTGTTGAATTGGGTATTAAACTAAGCGGGGAAACACAAAAAATTAGATCTGCTAATGGTTTAACTAAACGTCCCCTGGCAAATGTTGTTATTGAGATGGGGAATCAAGTAATTAAAACACAGATTACTGTTTATGACCGCAGCAAAATGAAATATCTTTTGTTAATCGGACATGACGTATTGAAGCAAGGAAATTTTTTGATTGATCCATTAAAATAAGATTGATATAGAAAATTTATAAAATAATCTGACTGAAATAATTCAAATAATTGTTAAGAATAATTGGCTAATATTATTTTTACAAATAATATTCCTCTTTAATAAATATATTAAATGATTTTGTCATGATTGGTGAAATATTTGAAAGCTGCAATTATATCATTAGGAAGTGTAAGTTCACAGTGGATTTCTAACGAATTAAAAAAATACTTTGATAAAGTAGACTTTTTACAGTTAAGAAAGTTTGAAGTTACAATTGATCACAAAGAGTCTCAGATTTTTTATGACGGCGAAGAATTAGGAGATTATGATTGTGTGTATGTGAGAGGTTCAGGCAAATATGCGCAATTATTAAGATGTATTTCTTCAATTTTAGAACAAAAAGAAAGGATATATTTGCCTTTAAAGTCATCAGTATTTACAATTGCGCATGATAAATTATTAACCAATTTATATTTACAAAAAGCAGGTGTACCTATGCCATGCACTTATCTTGTTTCTAACCTTGAAACAGGTAAACATATGTTGAAACGCATTAAATATCCAATAGTATTAAAATTTCCAGAGGGTACGCATGGTAAAGGCGTAATGTTTGCCGAATCATATGCAAGCGCATCTGCATTAGTTGATGCGTTTACTGCTTTAAAACAGCCTTTCTTGATTCAGGAATTTATTGATAACGATGGTTCAGATTACAGAGCAATTGTTGTCGGTGATGAAGTTGTGGCTTCAATGAAAAGGATTGCCGCTAAAGGTGAAAATCGTTCCAATGTTCATGCGGGAGGTTCTTGCGTGCCTTTTGATTTGCCTGCAAAATTTAAACATTCGGCAATTGCAGCTGCACGAGCTGTAAACGCTGACATTATTGCAGTGGATTTAATGGAAAGCGGGCACGGTCCGGTTGTTTTGGAAGTTAACTCTTCACCCGGATTACAAGGCATAACTGCTGCAACAGGTATAAACGTTGCAGATAAAATTGCTAAATTTTTAGCTGTAAAAACAATAAACCTAAAAAAAATTGATTCTAAACTATTGCCCAATTTAAAAATAAGCAACCAATCTAAACATTTATCAGTCAATATCAAAATTCGCAACGGTAAAATTATTCTGCCTGAATTTTTAACCAACGCAACATCGTTCAGAGAAGATGAAGAGTTAATATTTGAAGTTAAAAAAGGAAAATTAATTATTGAACGCATCTAATCTTTGATAATCAAACTTTCACCAGTCATTTCTTCAGGCTTTTTGATGTTTAAAATTTCTAATAATGTGGGCGCAACATCAGCAAGTATGCCTTTTCGTTTTAATTTTGCATTATAATTAAATAAATAAAGTGGAACAGGATTAGAAGTGTGAGCAGTGTCTGAATTATTGTACCCTTCTATCATATGCTCGCAGTTACCATGATCAGCAGTGATTATTGCGCAACCCCCCAAACCTTTTAACCTTTTTAAAATTTCGCCTAAACATTCGTCAACAGTTTCAACTGCTATTGTTGCAGCTTTTAATACGCCAGTATGCCCGACCATATCCGGATTTGCAAAATTTAATACAATGAAATCATAAGACGACATTTTCATCAACAATTCCTTAGTTATTTCATGAGCAGACATCTCCGGTTTCAGGTCATATGTTCTAACTTTAGGACTCTGGATTAAAACCCTGTCTTCACCCTTAAATGGTTTTTCATTTAATCCATTTAAAAAATAAGTTACATGCGCATATTTTTCAGTTTCAGCGATTCTTAACTGGGTTAAATTTTCTTGGCTTAACACCTCGCCCAATACTTTATCCGGGACATGTTTTGGAAATGCAATTTTAAGATGTTTTAATACCCTGTCATATTCAGTGAAAGTGACAAACGTAGTTTTTACATATTTACGTTTAAATTCTTTAAATTCTAAATCGACAAATGCATGGGTTAGTTGGCGAACACGATCTGGCCTAAAATTAAAAAAAATAATAGCCTCATTATCTTTTACACCATGATAATTGCCTACTACCATTGGAGGTATAAATTCGTCAGTTTTACCTTGCTTATATGCAGCTTTAATGGCTTCTTTTGCATTTTTATGGTAAAATGTTGAAGCATTTACAATATTATCATATGCTTTTTTGGTCCTTTCCCACCTTTTATCTCTATCCATCGCATAAAACCTTCCGGCAATTGTTGCAATTTGTCCAATACCTTTAAGTTTTCTTTCCAATCTTCTAATATATTTTTGAGCAGATTGCGGTTTTGTATCTCGGCCATCTAGGATAGCATGCACATAAACTTTTGAACCAAGCTTTTTAGCAAAATCAATTAATGCATATAAATGATTAATGTGAGAATGGACACCGCCATCGCTTACTAATCCGATTAAGTGCACATATTCATTTTTAGAAAAGATCTCTGCCAACGCTTGATTTTCAAAAAAACTTTTATCATTAATTCTTGAATCTATCAAAAGAAGTTCTTGTTTGATGATTCTGCCTGCGCCAATGTTTAAATGACCGACCTCTGAACTCCCCATCTGATATTCAGGTAAGCCAACTGCACTGCCAGAAGCTTTTAACACTGATTGCGGCGCTTCTTTTTCAAGCATGTCAAGTATGGGTTTTTTAGCTTGCTTGACAGCATTGCCTTTCTTGCTCCATGAAATTCCGTACCCATCTAATATAATTAACATTACTGGTTTTAATGGCGCTTTTTCACTGGTCATAATTTAGCAAACTCTCCGTTTTTTCCTAATTCTTTTTCAATTTCAACTAATCTTTCATATTTCGCAAGCCGTTCAGGTTTAGACGGGGCACCGGCCTTAATTTGTCCACAACCTATACCAACAGCTAAATCTGATATGAAAGTATCCATTGTTTCACCAGATCTATGGCTTACCATCACATTCCAATGATTCATTAAAGCAAACCGTCCAGCGTCAATCGCTTCTGTTAAAGTTCCTATCTGATTAACTTTTAAAAGTAATGCGTTGCACGATTTTTTGTGATATGCGGTATCAAGTCTTTCAAGATTTGTAACAAGTAAATCATCGCCAATTATCTGTAGCTTTCTGCCAAAATTCTTCGTAAATTCTGCAAAATGCTCAAATTGTTCTTGTTCAAAAGGATCCTCAATTGATATGATTGGATAATTATTGATAAGTTCTTCATAAACCTCTATCATTTTATGATGAGCAAGCTTTTTATTATTATACAAATAATGTCCTTCTTGACCAAAAATTTCAGATTTATAAAATTCTGAAGCCGCAACATCAATTGCAAATTTGACTTGTTTTGCATAACCTAAATTATCTACTGCTTTTTGCATTAAATCAAGAGCTTCCTGCGGTAATGATATATTTGGCGCAAAACCTCCTTCATCACCAAGTGTAGGTTTACCATATTTTAAAGTTATAACTTTCCCAAGTTCTTTAAAGATCTCTTTACTTTTTACCAGAGTTTCTGAGAAGGTTTTAAACCGCGGAACAATCATGAACTCTTGAAATTGAAGATTATTTTTTGCGTGTTTTCCGCCATTAATAATATTCATAAAAGGCACAGGAATCAAACGATTTTCACCGATGGAATGATATAATGTTTTCCCTAATTCAAGCGCCCTAACTCTTGCAATCGCCAAGCTTGTGCCAAGGATGGCGTTTCCGCCTAAATTTTTTTTATTTTCAGTCCCGTCAAGTTTACACATCAAATCATCAAGTTTTTCCTGTTCAGTAACGTTTTTGTTTAAAATATTTTTTTTAATAATTGTATTTACATTTTTTATTGCAGTATTAACACTGCCATCTTTATCTCTTAATTCCACTGTTTCATATTTACCGGTTGATGCGCCGGAGGGCACAGATGCCTTGGCACTGTAATTTTCAGTTGAAACTTTAACTTCAATTGTAGGCCTGAATCTAGAATCAAGTACCTCTCTAGCTTTTACCACTTTTATATGATTTTTCAGAAAAATCACCCTATATATTTTATTTCTTTAGTGCGTATATCTTTTAATGTTTTGCTTACTGCATTAATGTCTTCTGATCTTTTTTTTACTGATTGTTCAATATCTTTAATATCTTTTTCAAGTTTTTTTATGTCTATTTTAAAATTAAATTTTTGATTTAATAATTTTACTATCTCTTTAGCCCCTTTTATTCCCACATATAATGGATGCGCGAAAGTTTCTGCTAACAATATCATTGCGTCAATATTTCTTCTGCCAGCTAAACCCGGAAGCAGTCCTGACAAACCTATAATTGGTCCAACTAAACCAGAAATGTTATTATTAAGTTTTATTTCTTTTTTATATCGCGCAATTATTTTTTTATTGTTTGCAGTGCAATACACTTTAGGATTTTTGGGTTCACTTTGGAGTCCAATCCCGCCCAGGCATATCATTTCTTTACAGTGGTGCTTTTCTATGAATTCAAGTATTTTATAACATAGCTGGTATGTGCTAGGCTCATCAATTGGTTGGGCATCTCCCGTTAGAAACAAAAATTCCTGATTTTTAATTTTTTTGTGGTATAATACAATTTTAGGGATCTCAATTAAATTGTCTTCATTTACAAAAACTGAATACGGAAGATAATCAGATGTGAATTCTGCAACTTTATCAGCTTTCAATTCGCTTATCATAAAATCTATTGTTATCTTACCCACATTGCCTATGCCAGGTAAACCACCAATAAATATAGGATTAGAAATCTTAATATTTTGATTAATATTTTCTATTTTCCAGACCATCTAATAAGAATTAGTTTTAAGGTATTTAAAGTTTTGTGTTCCTTGTAAGTAAAAAGTCAAATACTGAAAAATTAACTTTACTTCTTTGAAAACCAATCAATCAAAAGCTCACTGACACTATCGGTCACAGACCGATAACATGCCCGCCATTCGGCTCAGTCAGCGCTACAAACGCAAGCTTTTGACTGCCGAATAACTAAGTCAAAAACAGGTAGAAAATAAGTGTATTTTATTGATTTAGGAATTTAAACCTTTCTTATTGTGCTCAATTACTCAATTATAATAATCCCTGTTCTTTTTTTGCTTTTCTCCTATACTTCCCGTAAGGATCTTCAGGAGCATATTTGGCAGGTTTTTTAGAATATGTTTTAGAACCGCATTTATTGCAAATTTCATTTAAAGTATAAATTTCACATTTTTGACAGAATAATATGTGTTTCATTTATTATGCTCATAACCTGAACTGACTATATTGAGTATTTATTCTTTATAAATACGTTTAAATTCAACTTCACCTTTACTTTTTTCAATATTTTTTGTAACGATTTCAATAACAGATTTAAGAATTTTTTCTGCTTCTTTATAATCTTTTGATTTAATGCTAATATTATATCTTCCTGCGCCAAAATATTTCATCTCAATTGCATCTTTATCTTTTTTCCATCCCTTATCTAACGCAGATTTAATCTCTTCAACACCTTCCGGCGCATAACTTTTAATTATGAATTCACCCCTAACCTCCACAATTGGAGGCTTAATTCGCTCACGGATAATTCTTTCTAATATTTCAGCTACTTTAGGATCAATATTAAATTTATTTATATTAACTTTATCAGTTGATACTTCTATAAAAAATTGGTGAAGCAAATCATATTTTTTTGAAATTGCTTCAAAAACGTCAGTATATATTTTTTGTACATCAGCTTTTAATTCCTTTGAAACAAATTCAATTAACTTTTCAGCTTTTTGTTCTTGCTTTATTTCTTCAATTTTATTTTTTCTTTGCATCTCATTAACGCGTCTTAACGATAAATCGATATGCCCTTTCTTTTTATCAACTTTAAGAACTTTACAAACTATCTTTTTTCCTACCGTAACATAATCGTTTAAACTCCGAATACGGCCCGGACTTATTTCAGATATATGGATCATACCTGTTTTATTTTCATAAATATCAAGAACAACGAAAACAGAATTAAAATAGATTTTTGTAACTGTGGATAAAACTAAATCTCCCTCTTCAGGAAATCCTTCTTTTTTAAGAAGCATTTATTCAAGAACCTCTAAAATTCTTGCTTTAATATTGGATTTTCCCCCTAGCGGTCGTGATATGTCTTTATTGCAAACCAGACAATTAACAGATGATGCGCTTTTACCAAAAATGATCTGTTCATTTTTACATTTAGGACATCTTACTTTTACAAATTTGCTTACAGTTTGTTTCATTTTGAACCTCTATTGGAATTCAACCTTTTTTGTTCTGATAGTATTTCTTTTTGGACTAGTTTTATTGCATACTTTGCATGTAAATCTTAAATCTGCTTTTTTACTTGTTTTTTTGTTATATCTTTTCCAGGAATTCAAAGCGCCCCTTGAAACTTTACCGAGGTTACCCGAACCCCTAGCCTGACTTCTTCTATTCATTCTTATCATTGAACCCTGGCTAAGTGGATGAGCAGTATTTCTGGTTCTATTTTTAGATAATGCAACTTTATGTTCTGAATGTGTTTTACAATGTTTACAATATCGTTTTATAAGTTTAGGTATCTTCATGTTCTAGTTAAGGAGTTATGTACCGTTTATAAAGCTTGTGGTCTATTACTATTCAACTTTTACTGCTTCAGCTTTCTCTTTTTGTATTAAAATGTCAGCAATTTCAACAGGAACATTAGCTACATCTTCGATTTTAAATGGACCATAAATTTCAAGTTCTTTACCTACAAATTTATCCACTTCTTTTTTAAATTTAATCAGTTTCATGTTTTGCACAGTTTCTTTTTTTGCTCTATTAATCTTAATTTTTTCAATATCTAATGTAGAATGCAGAACATTTTTACGATTTTCGTTTAACATTTTTAATAACAAATCATGCAATGAAATTTCTTCAGGTAATAAATTTTGACCAGTAATTAAACTTGAATTAGTTCTGCTTTTATTTATTACAAGTTCAATAATTTTTCGTTCCCTTTTTTCATATAGCTCTTTGATTATTTTTTTAATATTAGTTATTTCATTTAAAGTTTTCAATTTTTCTTGTTCATCAAATAACGACTGTTTATCAGCAGTTTGAAGTATTTCGCTTTTTTCAAGTAAATATTCACTAAAATCTTTAAAGAATGTGTTATCTAACTTTTGTAATTCTCCACGTTCTTTTTCTCTCCTAAGTATTTCAAACAAAATTTCATATGTAAGTTTAATGTGATCTTCACTCATCTGTTAACACTTCTATTAATTCCTAAGTCAAAAATCTTCGTTTCAAAAGTTAACTATATATCCACGAGAACTTTAATTCTGCGCGCTTAATAAAGTTCTTATATACTGTCTGCTAATACTTAAAAATAAACTTACCTTATTTATTAAGTTAAGTTTGCAAGTTTACAGGGATTAACTAACTTTTTTTAGATTAAATTTCTACTTCCCATGGATAAGTAAAAGCTAATTATTTATAAAGTATATCGAATCCTATAATGTTTAGTAAAACATATAGTTAAGTTTATATATAATCAACTTAAATTTTTAGTTAATGAAATCAAACCTTCAATATGAAACTTTAGAATTTAATAATTTAGGGAATGGTAAAATAAGAGCCATCCTGCTTAAATTTTTTTATTTTGATTTTGAAGTTAAAGAATTAGGAAGTTTTGATTTTTGTATAGAAAATGGCGCTATATCCGCAGATATTAACCAAAGTAAGCTCGAGAATAAATTTGCCAAAGTTTTAACCAAAGGAATATCTAACTTAACAAGTTCATTAAGCGGTAAACCTGCAATATATTTACATAAAAATTCAGGCATTCCGTTAATCGGACACAACGCATTCGGGATTATTGACAGAAACAGTTCAATTATTGAATTAAAACCCATAACTGGATGCAATTTAAACTGTATATATTGTTCTGTTGATGAAGGAAAAAATTCAAAAAAAGTTGCAGACTTTATAATTGAAAAAGATTATATGGTTGAAGAAACAGAAAAACTTGTTAAATTTAAAGCTATTGATAACATTGAAATTAATATTGGTCCAAATGGCGAACCATTATTATATGCCGACATTATTCCATTAATCAAAGATTTAAAAAAGATTAAATGTATTGAAAGAATATCCTTGAATACAAATGGCGTAATGCTGACTAAAAGTTTAATTAATGAACTGGCAATAGCGGGTTTAACCCAATTGAATATTTCGATAAATTCATTGGATGCAGTCAATGCTGAAAAGATTGCCGGCGGAAAATATAATAGTGAACATGTTCAAAAGATGGCAGAATATGCTGTTAAAAAATTAGATGTTGTTATTGCACCGGTATGGGTGCCAGAATATAATGATAAAAATATTCCGAATATAATCAAATTTGGTAAAGAAATTGGAGTTAAATACGTTGCAATTCAAAATTTTCTAAATTATAAATTTGGCCGCAATCCTGTTAAACAAAAGCCAATGGATACTTTTTATAAAGAATTAAAAAATTTTGAAACAAAATATCAAACTAATCTAATATTAGACAAGTCAAGTTTTAATGTCAGGGATACGAAAAAGTTGCCAGTGCCTTTCAAGAAAAATGAAGTTATAAAAGTTAAACTTGTATCCCTTGGAAAACTAAACTCTGAAAAGCTCGCAATCGGGCGAGAAAGAATTGTTTCAGTTATCACTGATAAAAAAATTGGTCAAACTTTAAAAGCCAAAATTATAAGGGTTAAACATAACATTATAGTTGCAAAAGAAGTATAAAATAAATTAATAAAAACCCCTACCGCAGCAGCGGGTATTAAACCAATAAAATAATAAATTTAAAAAAATAAAAAATAAAGAATCAGTTTATTCTTCAACAATGACTGTTCCTTGGATTCCTAAAGCGCCGTTAATGTATGGAAATTCTCCGACATCATTGAATACAACTTCCATTGTTTTTCCAGCAGGAACAATTCCACTATATTGACTATAGCCTGTTGCCCCCCTAAATGAAACAGTGTGACCGATTGTATCTTTATTTACCCATGTAACAACTGTACCTAATTTAACTCTTAGTTCTGCAGGTACAAATGCTTTTCTTGTTATGTCTATACTGCTGCTTGATCCTTGCGCTGGTTCTGCCATTACAACAGGTTCTTCTATTGCTGGTTCTTCTACAACTTCTACCTGTTGTTCTTCAACTGGAGTTTGTGTTGTACATCCCGCGATTATCACCAGTAAAGCAACTAAAATCACTAAATGAGATTTCATCTCATATCACCTCAAAGCTTTGTGTTTTATTTGATATCTGAATATAATATTCAGGTATACCTCTTTTTGCTCGCAAAAAGTGGCTAGAAAATGTTTTCATCTTCATGACCTCTTTTTAATATAATTATATACGACTTACTAATATATAAAGGTTTTTATTAAAAATATGGGAGAATTAATTAAAAAAATAAAAAAAGAAAGAAAAAAAGGTTTTTAACCTTATGATGTAGTTAATACTACGCTTGGTTGTTCATTAACTGTGTTAACTTCTACTTCTTTAACACCAACAGCCAAAGCTTTTAAGTCCGCACCACCGTTTTGAGCAACAACTTTTGTAGCTCTCGTGGTATCAACTGCTTCGTAACCAGCAACAAGCATTGCAACTTTACCGGTACTTGCTTCGTAAAGTTTAATCATTGCTCTACCGGCTGAAAAGTCTTTACCACATGGTTCAGGATTACCCATCAATTCAGCAGCTACTGCGTTTGCGCAAGGACCACCAACTACAATTAAGTTTTGAGCTGATACATCTGATACTGCACTAGCTAACTTAGTTGCGCCTACGTTGATTCTGTGGATCACTTGATTCGTGCTTGAACCGCCACTAACTGATGTGGTGGTCGCTCCACCTACTACAAAGAAAGCTCCAAATACTTGATTATCAGGATACTTTACAACAAAATCATTTTGTGTGTCTGTACCTGTGCCTTTTCTATCCATCTCTAAAAACATACCATAGTTTGTCCAAGATTGATACACATTGCTTTCATCTTGTTTTTGGTTCATTGAAGAGTTTCCGCCGTTACCATTTAATGTTGCTGTACCACTTGTAGCCCAATCAATGTTGTTAACTAAATCAATTTTACCATCTGAATTTGCTTCAACTGCAACATAAACAACATCTTTAGAGTTATCTTCATCATCTTCAGAAACTATTGTCAAATGTGGATTTGTAGCAACAATTCGAGTAAATGTTTCATCTTGTAAAGAGACATTTGCTTCAAACTGTGTCCAGAACTCACATCTTGTTAAGTTGTCTATTCTTGCACCATTACCGTTTAAATCTACCCAAATCTTAGCTCCATTTGCATCTGTTGACGCATTAACAGAATAGGTATTACCATCTAAAATTAAATCACCACCTAGACTGCTTCCACTGTAACTTATTGAGTAAGTGTCTCCTGAACCAACATCTCTTAATTTAAGAGTTCCTTCATTATCGCTTCCACTTGCACCTGGAACAACATCTTTGTATTGTAAGATTCTACTGTATTTATTTTTGTTTACACAGAAATAATCTTCATCATCAATTGCTTCTCTTTCAGATGATACTAAGTCATACCATGTAGAGCCTGAATACCTACCTAATTTATAAACAGATGTGCCATCATAACCTACAACTGATTCAGAGTATTTTACTCCAGCTTTGTTTTTAAATTCAAGTTTATAGTTATTGCTTCCACTAGGCAAAAATTTAACTTCTTCAGTTGAACCTACTTGTGGACCTTCAAACTTGTAATCAAATGCTGATAATAAAAATGAACCTACTTGGCTTTCAGCTTCATCAGCTTTTGTACTTGCACTGCTTCCAACTGGAACATAGATATCCTGACTTGCGTTATAGTTAAACTTGATAGCTGACAGTTTTACATCATTACCTGAAGTAATACCTTGATCTTGGCTTGTTTCAATGTTTACTTTAACATTGCTTAATTCTTCAGAACCAATTGTAACTGTTCCACCAAATCCATGATCTACCGTGTTTTCATCAGTAAGCTGCAATTTGTTAGCTCCCAAACTAAATTCAACCCTGTCAACTTCTCCAGCTAAATTTTGGCCTAAGATGTCAATGATGCCTACTTCTGTGCCATCTTTCAACTTGTAAGTTTTTGTTTCAGTTAATGAATCTGTTAATTCACCATTAACTTTAAGTTTAGCTTCTGTGGCACTGATGAATGAAGCAGTAACTTCATATGGTTCACCACCAATAGTGTAACTTCTTGTTTCACCTTCATCAATTACATCTGTTACAGCTCCACCCATTAAGGTTAATATTGTATTATTTTGAGCTGTATGGTCTGCTACTAAAATAGTGTAAGTTTGACCTAAAAAACTTAATTTTTTATTTCTAATGTCTTCCAAATAGCCGTTTCCACCAGTGTTATGATCTGTTTTAACAGAAGGTGAAAAAGACAATGTAAAAGTATACACTACTCCGCCATTTGATAATTTGAAATAGGGTTTAACAGCAGATGTGTCATCATCAGGGTCCACATCAAATACCATTCTTCCATTAGATGGTATGGTAATTGTTTGTTGAAGAGTAGATGAAGCATATTCATTTGAAAATTCTCCATCAGCTAATAGACTTAAATCTGATGATGTAACAGATGTGGTAATACTGCTTACAGTTTCATTCCATTCTAGTTTGTTAGAACCAGACTCAACTTTTTTAGAATCTCCTTGTAAACCAATGTCCGTTGATCCAGTAACAGCTACATTTTCAGTCATTTGGAATTGTAGACTTACTGCGATGTCTGTAATTCCGATAATATCTGCAGGATCTGCAGGTAAATCACCTACTACGAGCATTGCATCAAAACTAGGTTTGCCGTCTGCGCCTTTTGTTACGAATGGTGCAGGCCAACTTGCTAAATCAGCAGCCATAGCCCCTACGATTGTGGATCCAACCATAGTTGCGCCAGCTGTTAAAGCAATTACTTTTTTAATAGTTGTTCTCATGTTTACTAACACCTCCATGTTAGCTAGATTTTTTATACAACCAATTTCGCGAAAAATGGTTGTATGTAAGAGTTAGATTTTTGGCAACTCTTTCCAGGGTAATGATCTTGGTAAGAGTGTCTACCTATTGCTAACTTCTATGTATTAACTTTAAATTTTATTTTATAAAGCTTTCGCAACAGCAGTTAATGATAAGGTACATTACTTTTAGAATTAGGCTTTATACGCCTTAGATTTAGGCTCTAACTTAATTTGTCACTAATAGGTGATAAGTAATGTTTTTATCAATAATCTATAATTATGTGACTATTTTATGTGACTGTGACTATTAAATAAGAATGTTATTTATAACTTTCTTATAAAAACATAAAAAAAACCAAAATATGCTTTTATAGCCAACTTATTTTTAATTTTATAATTTTTAGATATTAAAAAATGCGAGGAACAGATATTCTCCATAGCTTTTTTAGAAAAACATAGGAAAAACGAAAGACGTGCGTTCGCTTTGCTCACTTGGTCTTTACAAAATCTTGCTTTGATAAGATTTTACTTTTGATAAAAGAATAATGCGAGGAGCAGGGTATTCGCAACTTGTAGACCATCAGAAGTGGGCTATACTGTGTCTTGCCCGCTGATTTTAGTCAAGCTTTTGCTTGGCAAAAAGGTTGTTTCGAACCTGCGTAGGCACTAAGCCAATAGGTTTCTTCAAAATCATCGCCCTTTCGGACTCTGCTCACCTTACCTAAGCCTATCCCGTTTAGTCTAAAACTTTATTTCAGAGTATTGAAACGCCAGTTTCATTTGACCGCTCCGGCATCCCCGCATTTTATTTACATAGACATGAACTGAGTTCATACCTAATATTATTAGCAAACTGAATGTGTTTAAAAAGATTGTGTTAAGACGGCGCTGTCCAGAAAGTTAATTATCTCTATATTAATATATAATTTGAAACATAAAGTAGCCAAAATATTCTTGCAGTTATAGTTAAATCTAAAGAGACTAATTGATAGTGAAACGACTCCGGACAACGCTGTTAAGACTGCTATATTCAGAAAGTCCATTATCTGTAATTAATATTCTCAAAGACTAATGATTAACCAAGAACTCTTCTTACAATTGTAACATATAGTAAAAACGAGCTGAAACCACGGGTCATAAACCAAGGGCATGACAAAAGTCATGCGAAGTTCTTGACTGCTGAATGCACCCTTAATCAAGAACCGGTGGAAATAACAGCATTAAACATATCTCTACAAATCGTTAATATTCCGGTTTTCCTTCAAGAATGTGTTTGCATTTCAAACCTGTATCTGCCCAAATTTGAAAACCTTGTTTTTTCGTATCAATTGCAAAGAACATATCGTCATATGCATTTTTCTCTTCTTCATATCTAAATTCCACTTTTTCTAATACCCGCCTGGCAATCATTACACACCCAAGGCCAGATGCTTCAACTTTTATGAGTTTTCCAATCTCGACTTCTTCTCTGTACATATCTCTGATTAAGCAGTCATCTTTATTTGTTTCTATTATATTCCCATTTTCGTCGCATGCAGTCATTAATACAGGATAATAAACTTTGAAACCTAAAGCTCCTTTAGTCTTATAATATACTCCGCTAACAATCTCTTTTTGAAGTGATAACATTGTTGGAATTATTTCAGAAGTTAAAATTACATCTTGCTCCACGCTAAAAAAATAATCATAATCCCCATTTAAAAAAATTTGACGAAGTAAGTTTCTAGAGTTTACAATTGTTTCGCGAGGATTTTTGAATCTTTTTGATTTTATAACTGCATATCCTTGTTCTTGAATTAGATTAAAATAAGTATCACTATGCGAATTATCTACAAATAAAACTTCAAAATTATCATAAATTAAACTTTTTAAGCCAATAATAAAATCGTTAAGGCAATATTTCATGCCTTCATATGTAGGTATTGCAATTAAAACTTTAGGAAAACAAGCCTTTTTCATTTACCGGGTTTTTTCCAGTTGTAATGTTTTAATTTAGAAGATTTACCATAACCGCATGAACTACAAACTGTTCTTTTAACATGATAACTATGTTTACCACACCTTCTACATCTTATATGGCTTTTGCCTTTACTATGTTTTCCTCTTGATGCTGTCCCTTTAGTCATTGTAAATCACTATTTTAAGTTATAAAAATTTATTCTGGAGAAAGAATTGTTATCGTGTCTCCCCTTATAAAGATTGTACCTAATTTTCGTGTTAATTCTCCATTAAGTCTTTCTTCAGCTTCTTCTAACACGACATTTATATGTATGTCAAAAGCTTTTAAGTTACCTATATACTGCTTATTATTTTTTAATTCTACAATTACTCTTTTATTTCTTGATTTATTTAATGCGTCTAAAGGTCTTGATGCTGTTTCCATTATTAACTCCTCCCCAAAAATATTGGTTATATGAACAAAAGATAGGTTCCTTATTTAAAGTTATCGCTAAATTAAGATGATTTTACCAATAAGATGATTTTACGGATATTTATTAAATAGACTCTATAATTCCGATAATTTTATAAATAGAGGTTTTTTTCATATACATACTATGGTAATTGTGCAAGCAAGGTCTAAAAGAAAGGCAACAGGCGGAAGATATAAAAAACAAATTATTTTAAAACGAAAATATGAACTTGGTAGATCTCCATCTTTAATCAAACTAGAAACTTCAAAAAAGAAAGTTATTAGAACCAAAGGGGGAGGCTCCAAAATCAGATTGATGAGCGCAAATATTTTAAATATTGTTGGATCTGATGGTAAATTTAAAAAAACAAAGATTATATCCGTTATTGAAAACTCCGCTAATAAAAACTTTGTAAGGAGAAATATTATGACAAAAGGCGCAATTGTTGAAACAGAAGCTGGAAAGGCAAAAATAACAAACAGACCCGGACAAGATGGAATTTTAAATGGTGTACTAATTTAATAGTAAATTAAAATGGCAAAAAGAATAGGCGGTTCAAGGAGAAAGTCCAGAGGAAAATTAAAAAAGAATATTCGAAATAGGGGAAAACTTAGTTTACGAAGATTTTTTCAAGAACTTGCAATTGGTGAAAAAGTTGTGCTTAATACAGAATCAAGTTTAACTGATGGCATGTATCATTTAAGGCATCATGGTAAAATTGGCACAGTCAAAAGTAAAATCGGCGAATGTTACCACATTCAAATAAAAGATATTAATAAAATAAAAACTCTAATTGTTCATCCAGTTCATTTAAAAAAATTATAGGACTATAAAATGGTAAAACCACAAATAATCTCGGAAATTCCAATCTCTATGTGTGAAGTTAAATTTAAGTTAGATATTATTAAAACTAGGGATGGGGAATTAAATTTCAGATCAACAAGAACTAATGATTATTTAAATCAAGTCGGTTGCATTTTAGACTCTAAAAAAGCTGAAGAATTAAAAAAAAAAATTGAAGGATTAGAGATTCCTAGATTAAAACCTGAACACTTAATAAAAATTATTGATATTCTTCCCGTAACTGAAGACCATTTAAAAATGATTCTTTCCGGATATATTTTAACAATAAGTCAAGCTAATATTAAAAAAATAGTTGAATTAATAAAAGAGTTTGCGCCAAATTAAGTTGCGCTTAAACTATAATTCTTTGATATAAAAGTATTTATAGGAGTTATGCTTTGTAAATATTATATATTTAAAATGGAACGCAAAATAGCTAAAGAGGAAAAAGCAATTGTATTGGATTTTTTACCCCATGGTTATCCTTTTGATGACCGGCCTAGTTATAAAAAGACTGCAATTGTTCAAGCTTTGGGAAAAGATTTTTTTTTATTGCTCGAACTAGTTCCAAAAAAAGGCATTTTTTTACAACCTTATCAAGAAGTCTATATTGGAGAAGGCAAGAGAGATGAAATACACCACATATCCGGTAAATTAACTCTTGACAAACTTACACAAACTGCCCAAACAGAATTAGAATTTATTGTTAAAGATATAGTTAAAAAAAATGAACAAAAATTTGTTAATTTCTTTAATACTGCACAACCATTAACTATGAGAATGCACCAGCTAGAATTATTACCCGGTTTAGGAAAAAAACATATGTGGGAAATTATTGAAGAACGCAAGGATAAGCCTTTTGAATCTTTTGCAGACATAAAAGCTCGCGTTAAGCTTATGCCTGACCCTGAAAAAATAGTGATAAAAAGAATTATATTAGAATTGGCCGGTTTAGAAAAACACTTCTTGTTTGTAGAACAATAGATTTTACCTCATTTTTAAATATTTACCTTTCAATTTATGCATACAAACAACCGGAGTATTTGCAAATATCTTGTAACCTTTTTCTCTTGCCTTATCTCAGATGAATATATCATCAAAGGTATGAATTTTTTTCCATTTAAGTTTACCAACGAATATTCAATATCTTCCATAACTTTTTTTTGATTAAACAACATCCATTGCCGCAATATGCAATTTCAATTAATGCACCATTATTAAGTTCATCTGGATTTACATATCGTTTAAAATCAGTGGTTTTTTTTGTGTCAAATGGCAAATTATTTTGTTTTTTAAATTCTTCAAATTCATAGTCGCTAAGAAACTTAGAGATTAATGGAAAAAATTTAAGAGTATTGTTATGGTCAAAGAAGTACGAAAAACAAATTCCGCTAATAATATCTTTGTCATATTTTAATAATTTTTCAATAATGTTTAGGGGGAATTACATCTTAATCCATGGTAAATAAATAATCATAGTTATTCTTTAGGAAATAATCTCGGATAAAATTTCTCGAATGGATTAATTTATCCATGCCGTCGGGGAGATTACAATCATCTCTTAAAATGAGAATTTCAGTAGATTTTGTTAATTCTTTTAAATAATTATAATAATCAAGAGTATTTGAATTGTCAACTATAAGTATATCATAGTTTGGATATGTTAATTGATTTAAACGTTGAATAAATTCATTTATACAATATTTCATACCCTGGTAAGTAGGGCAGGCAATTAGGATTGCAGGTTGCATCAATGGTTAATTCAATGTTATGTTTATATACTTTATGAAAGTTAAGTTTATATATCTGATGTTTTTAAACTAGGCTTATGAAATGCGAAATCTGTAAAAAAAATATTGAAGAAACTTTTCTGAAAAAATTAATAGGAACTTATATTAATGATATTAAAGGTAAAAAACATAGCATTTGTTTTAATTGTCAGAAAACATTAGGCGGCAAAGAAGAGATTTTAAAAAAGTTATAGATGAAATTTGCCCCTGTAGCTTAGTCGTGACGCATAAACTTTTAAAAAAAGTTTAATCAAAACATAGCAACCAAAACGAGTTTAGGTCACTTAATAATTAATTTGCCCCTGTAGCTTAGTCGTGGAGCAGTTGCCTCGTATGTCTATCAGAGACAGCAGCAGGTCGGGAGTTCAAATCTCCCCGGGGGCTTTTATTACTTGGGATAGAATCAAAAAAATGAAAACAATTGCAGTATCTGGTGGGTTTGATCCCGTGCATATTGGACATTTAAGAATGTTTCAGAATGCACGAGCATTAGGAGATAAATTAGTTGTAATTTTAAATAATTATAACTGGTTAAAGACAAAAAAAGGATATGTGTTTATGCCGGAATCTGAACGAGCAGAAATATTACGAGGATTTAGTTGTGTTGATGATGTTTTTATTACAAATCATGAGCCTAATTGTAGCGATATGTCTGTGTGTTCTGCTTTACGTGAGTTAAGACCAGATATTTTTGCTAATGGCAGTGACCGAAAATCCGATAATGTTCCTGAATATTCTCTTTGCGAAGAACTGGGTATTGAGATGGTATTTAGCGTCGGTGGCGAGAAAGTGCAGAGCAGCAGTGAGATGGTAAAACAATCAAAACTTAATCTACATTAATTTTAATTCGCCAATAATTTTATCTATTTTTCCTTCGATATCAGGCCCTATTGCAAGACAGGTTACTGTGCCTGGAGCAATTACGGTCTTTCCCGCATCAGTGATAAGCGCGGTTGTTAAACCGGCTTCTTCTGCCCGAACCTTTAAAATATAAATTTGGTCTTCATCTTTAACTTTTAAAACTATTTTTTTCTGTCCTTCATTTCTCCATGCAGAAATATTCTTTTTATCTGATTTTAAAACTGCTTCGACTGCAGCATGTGCTGCCTGGCCGGCCATTTTCCCTTTTGGAAGTTTTAGGTCGTCACGGATTAAAATTGCTTGTTTATAATTTTCCATTTTTATTTTTTAAATTATTGTTCTAATTTAAATTTTCCAATTAAATTAATGCGCATCAATACGCGCGAATTTTATTTATTCATGACCGCGCAAGGAACCCAGTTAATGATTATAGATTTTAAATTAATTGAATATTATAACTTTCTGATATCTATATATTCATCATCAATATAAACTTTTGCATCTCTAAATACTTGATCTAGGTGTATCTTGGAATATATTGTGCCCCCAAACCACGCATTGCTGCCTACGGCAATATGCGCAGTTCCCAGCGCTTTTTCATCAATAACAGTAACGCCCATTATTTCAGCTTTAGGATTAATGCCTATGCCTATTTCACCAATTCTTCTATTGCCCCACTTATACGCCGAATTTTCATCTGCCCAATTAATAGATCTTTGTAATAATTCTGCCCCTTTGCCACCGGTAATACTCATTACTTCACTATTTTCAATTTTTAATGTTACTGGTTCTTTTAGAAGGTATGTTCCTTCACGCGTTGCTAAAGAGCCGTCGATAATAACTGTGCCAAAATTTTTTTTTTTTGCTCTTGGTGCAATATAAACCTCACCTGCAGGGATATTGCCCCCTTCGCCAGAATTTTTAAATAACGCATTATTTACTAATGCTTTTTTTCCATAAATGCTTGATTGAAAATCTGTGCCTTTTATTGTTTTTAATTGAATCTTTTTCCCTTCATCCATCAATTGTTTTAATTTTAAACTTTTTCTTTCCAAGTCATTATAATCCAAGTCTAAACAATTCAAAATTTTATGATAATCTAGATTATTTATCATGCCAAGATTTGATGATGATGAAAATTTATGTTTTTGACCTGCATTAAACTTTCTAAAACTATTACCCAAATATCTTAAATTACCTAACTTTCCGGAAATGTTTACAATTACAATGCTTTCTTTAGGCAAATCAGCTAATGCATAAACTACCTTTTGATCACATTCTTCACCTCTAAGTTTAGGACTTTGCATTATAATTGTTGGATTTAATTTAAGATTTTGAGCACTTTTATGATAGGCAGCGCTTAATATGCTCGAGATATTGTAATTCTCACAGCCATAATCTCCAATTATAAGTACATTATCTCCTTTTTGGGCATACAAACAATTTTTTAAAATATTTTCACAGCAGAATATAGCTTCTTTTGTATTATTGATTAAACCAATTTTACCCAACCAAGATAGCACTTCTTTTGATTCCATTTTATAATTTCAACAAGGATATGTTTTTATAGCTTTCGGTACAAGATTTATTTTGTTTTAAACTCTAATTATATTATAATAATAAATGGCTCTATAAAAAATCTATTAACCTCTGTAAAAAACTCGCTGACACCACCAACCAGACCTACTTTATACTCGCCATAATCTCATTTCCCGCAAATATGTTTACAAAAAATGTACATTTAATTATTTAACAAATATAAAAAATGGTCTAAGAAACCAAACCGAGCAAAACTATGATTGACAGTGCCTGATTTCAATTAACAAACAAGCTTTTAACTAACTAATAACCAATAAAAGACAAATAAAAAATAAGTGTATTTTATTAGCATCTCGATATAAATATAAATTAGCCAAGAACCATTTCTTACAATTATTTTTTAGATGCAAATACTAATTGTCAATAAGACAACTCCGGACAGCGCCTAATAAACGATACATTTATAAATAACCTCGCATTACAAATATTTATAGTATTTCTTAAGAGTTGAATAACATGAATGAAAATGTACTAAAAACAGGTACTACAACGGTAGGAATTAAATGCAGAGAAGGGATTGTGCTGGCTGCGGATACAAGAGCGACAGCAGGCACTATGATCGTTGATAAAAAAGCTGAAAAAGTTCATAAAATAATGAATAATATCGCTTTAACAATTGCAGGTTCAGTTTCAGATGTTCAACTTATCATTAAAATATTAAAAGCAGAATTAACACTAAAAGATATAAAAACATATAGACCAAGTACAGTAAAAGAAGCCGCAAATTTATTGGCTAGCATGACATACCAAAACATTAGGAAAATGTCTATGTTGCCCGGTATTGCGCACTTTATACTCGGTGGTTTTGATGATAACGAAAAAAGGCATTTCCATTTATATGATATTTTCCCGGATGGTTCATTAACTGAGATTCAGGATTATATTAGTTCAGGCTCAGGCAGTGTTTTTGCATATGGTGTATTGGAATCGGATTATACCGCCAAAATCTCTGTCGATGAAGCAGTAGAACTCGCAAAAAAATCAGTTAATACCGCACTAAAAAGAGACAGCGCATCTGGAAACGGAATAGACGTGATTACAATAACCAAAGATGGAATACGAAGATTGCCTGAATTAAGAGTTAATGAAGAAGCAATTTAAATATTAAAATATAAATTCTTATAGGAGTATTTTAAAACATGGCAGACATTTTAAAAGAGATTAAAAAAATATTACCAAACGACAAAGTAAGTGATATTTGCTTTGAAGCAGCCAACATTGTTGTTTATACAAAGGATAAAGAATATTTTTTTGATAATAAAGGAACAATAAAACAAGTTGTTGATGAATTTAAAAAAAGGGTAGAATTAAGGCCAGACCCTTCAATTACTTTAGACCCTGAAAAATCAAAAAAAATAATTGAGAAACTAATTTCAGAAGAAGCCGGAATTTCAGAAATTATATTTGATCCGCAAAGATCCAGAGTTATAATACATACAGAAAAACCAGGTTTAGCAATAGGTAAACAAGGTTCCATTCTCACAGATATACGGAAAAAAACATTATGGGTGCCGCTAATTAAAAGAACCCCTGCAATCAAATCACAATTAATTAGCGATATAAGAAATGTGCTCTACCAAAATAGCGAAGAACGCCGAAAATTTTTAGACAGGGTAGGGCATAGAATATACGACGGATGGATAAGAGAAAAAAAGAACGAGTGGGTACGTTTAACATACCTTGGAAGCGGCAGAGAA
Organism: Candidatus Woesearchaeota archaeon; assembly: GCA_018303425.1. NCBI lineage: Archaea > Nanobdellati > Candidatus Woesearchaeota > Candidatus Woesearchaeota archaeon. The sequence continues at coordinate 24,783 of JAGVYF010000002.1, forward strand.
GTTGGGAGGTCATGCATCATGCTTCAAACACCTGAATCTAGAATTTTACTTGATTGCGGCCTAAGTCCGGGAATTGATGCAGACACATACCCTTTCTTAGAAATACCTGAATTTAATGTAAACGAAATTGACGCGATTATTATTACGCACTCACATTTCGACCATACTGGTTTGATACCTATTTTAATTCGGTATGGATACAAAGGGCCAATTTATTGCACAGCGCCAACAAGAGATGTTATGTCTTTAATATTGCTGGATTCTGTAAAAATTGCAGTCAATGAAGGAAAAACCCCTTTATACAATTCTGACGAAGTGAAGGAAATGGTTAAACAAACCATTTGCCTGGATTATGAAGAAGTTACAGATATAACACCGGATGTCAGACTTACTTTATATAACTCAGGACATATTTTAGGTTCAGCAATGGCTCACTTGCATATTGGGAATGGCTTGCATAATTTAGTTTATACTGGAGACATTAAAGTTTATAGAACAAAATTATTAGAAGGGGCAAATACCAAATTCCCCCGGTTAGAAACAATGATAATTGAATCAACTTACGGCGGAAAAGACGATTTTTCACCGAATAGAAATGATGTTGATGACAGATTAAAAGATATCATTAAAACCACAATAGCTAGAGGCGGTAAACTATTAATGCCAGTTCTTGCATCAGGTAAAGGCCAGGAAATAATGATTATAATTGAAGAGATGATGCGTAACAAAGAGATTCCGGAAATCCCCGTATGGATTGATGGAATGGTTTGGGACATTACTGCAATTCATACCGCATACCCTGAATATTTGAACAGCATAATTAGAAAACAAATTTTCCATAAAGATAATAACCCGTTTTTATCTCATATTTTTAAAAAAGTTGGTTCTCAAAAAGAACGTAAACAATTAATTGAAGATAAGGGACCTTGCATAATACTCGCAACATCCGGCATGCTTACAGGGGGGCCTTCTGTACAATACCTAAAAGAACTTGCAAATGATCCAAGACATTCATTAGTTTTTTCATGTTATCAACCTGAAAACACATTAGGCAGACGTATTAAAAACGGAGAAAAAGATTTTATATTCAAAGAAAATGGAAAACAAGAAATTGTTGAACTAAAATTAGAAGTCCACCGTTCACTTGAAATAAGCGGCCACGCAGACAGAAAAGAATTGATGAGCTTTGTTGGAAAAGTACAACCAAAACCTAAAAAAATTATAGTTGACCATGGTGAAAGTTCAAAATGTTTAGACCTTGCTTCCAGCATCCATAAAATATATAGAATTGAAACAGTTGCGCCTAAAAATTTAGAAACGATTCGTCTTAAATAATTAATTGCATTTATTATCAAAAAGTAAAGTATATTTTTCTACTTTTTCAATGCCGCCAAAATCATAATAATCACTGCATTTGGTGTTGCAAGGCGCAGTCAATGCGACAGGATTACATTTGGCGCATGCATTTGCGCAATCTTGAATTAATAAATTAATATTCTCTTGGCTTGCCGTAGTATACCCTGTTAAAGTTTCACTGCAGCCCGCTACTAAAACTAACAATATAAGAATAATAATTAATATTTTTATCATAATTATTGGTTAATTTATGGATATATAAAGATTGTGGAGAAGCTTTAAAAAAAGGTTTGAATCAATGTCCCCATGAAAAAATGACAAGACAATATATTACTGAATTTAACAAATGTTATTAACTAAAACACTTTTTGATAATTTTGATAAATCATCTTTTTACATTCTTCGGCATCTAAACTTTTGACTTCAGCAATTTTATTCACTCCTTCAACAACATTGGCAGGTTCATTACCCTTGCCGTTAACTATCCCCAGATATGGAGAATCAGTTTCTGTTAAAATTTGCCCAATTGGCAATTCTTCAACAATTCTTTGAAAATGCATAGATTTAACAATATTTGTTGGAATTGAAAAATAATAACCATGATCTCTTGCCTGCTTTGTCAAAGATAAACGGCCGCCAAAACAATGCATAATAACTTTCTTAATCGAGGAACTCTCAAGCATGGAAATAACATCGACTTCAGCTTTCCGTGAATGTACAATTATAGGTTTCCTAATTTTCTCGCACAATTTAATTACTTTTGAAAAAATTTCGCGTTGTTCTTTATTCTTTGTTTGATCCCAATAATAATCAAGACCAACTTCGCCAACTGCTACAATTTGGTCTCTTGCTCCATAAATATACTTTAATTCCGCGTCAATCTCTTCAGATTTCAGTTTTAATGCATCTATTGGATATAAACCAAGAGCAGCTTTTACAATAGAATATTCTTTTACTAATTTTAATGCAGTTCGATTAGTTTTCGGATTAATCCCATTCGTAATTATCGCTTTCAATCCGGCATTCTTTGCATTTTCAATTATAACCCGTAAATCATTACTGTCAAAATGATCCAAGTGCGCATGTACATCTACATACATCATTCCACCACCACAATTCCATTAACAATGTTTCGTTGTGTGCCATGTATTAAATAATTATCCTTTCTAATATGTCCCGTTTTGTTATACGTTTTATCAAGCACCATCTGAACAGAGCTACCTGAATCAAGACACATCGCAGATTTAACCCCAAGTTTCATTAAAATATCTGACAATTTATCAATTGTAGTTTTTGCAGTTGTTAACATCAAAAAATTTCCATGCCCAGTAATGGCAATTGCCGATCTATATTTAGATTTTAAATGATAATTATCAAACTGTTCATTTATCCTTGCCCTTTCCCAAACATTTACACCTTCAGAAACCAACATCCACCCTGCCGTTAAAAAATAGTCAGCATTGGAAATATCATTAAAGTAACCAATTTTAGGAATACCTTCTGAATCAATCAAAAGAGAAGCTCTATTTTTATAATCCGGATAACCTGGTTTAGGCTTCCAATTTGTTTTAACGGTAGATATTGCAATCATATCCTTTTTAAATTCAGTTTTACGTTGAATCCTCCTGCCGTTTACTACTTCTCTCCCAACTATATGATAAGTCTCAGTATTAAAAAAACTGCCGTTAATAGCAGCTAATACATTTTCACCGCTTTGAATTTCGTATGCCGAAACAATTTGCTCAAGCTTTTGACCTTTAGGCGCAAACTCTCTTACTTTATCCTCTTCAGAATCCTCTTCAGAATTAAAATCAGGTAAATATGGACAAACCGCAGATGCAACTTTTATTTTATGCTTCCATGGACTTCTTAAAAAAGCGTGCATTTCTACACCACCATATTTAATCTTTTGATAAACACCCTGCCTAGAATCCATTATTTGTTCAATTAGCCATTCCTTTTTAGAAGGTTCACCAATAACTGAAATAGGAGAAAACGTTAAATACGCTCCCAAACTTAACGAAATCACCTTCTTTGTTAAATTAAACATGCTATAATAAGAATCATGCCACTATTTTAAATTTTTCGTATCTTAGCAACAAAAAATCCTTCGGTATCATTATCTTGAGGATATATCCTCAAACATTTCTTAACTTCGGGATTAAACATTTTTCCTTCAAATGCAAAAACAGCAGGGCCTCGTTTAATCTCCATTTCAATATCTTCTAACTTCGCGTTTGAATATTTATCAAGCAACCATGATATCACAGCTTCATTTTCATCAGGCTCTAATGTGCAGGTAGAATAAACCAATACGCCCCCTTTTTTAAGGTTTTCAAAAGCAATTTCAATAAGTCTTCTCTGTTGTCCAGCAACAGCAAAGACTGAATTAGGATTCCAATCACGAATAGTGCGCAAAGATTTTCTTATAGTTCCCGTGCCTGAACAGGGCGCATCCACCAAAATTTTATCAAACTCAAATCCTTTGAATCTCCAGCCCTGCATCAAAGTGATTATTGTATTTGAAACACCGCATCTTTGCAGATTAATCCCTAATGGGGCTAACCTTTTACCAGATACGTCATTAGCAATTAATACTCCTTTATTTTCCATATATTGCGCAATCTGTGAAGCTTTGCTACCGGGGGCGGCGCACATATCTAAAACTACCTCTCCCGGTTGCGGGCAAAGAACAACTGGCGGAATCATTGAAGCAGCTTCCTGCACATATATATAACCTAAAGAATGTTCAATCAAATTGCCTATGTCAGTTCTTTCCCCTTTAATCCAAAAACCTTCTTTGCACCAGGGTACCGGTTCAAGTGTCCAATCTTTTTCTAATCTGTTTACTAACTCTTTAACTGAAATTTTTAAAGTATTAACCCTAATGCATTTACGAAGCCAGGCTAATGAATACTTTCTAAATATATCATAATCTTCACCAAGTAAAGCTTTATAACGTTCTTCAAATTTAGGCTTAAATTCAATACTTTTCCAACCGGGTAACATAGAAAGTCCCATATAAGCATTGTAACCTAAGCCATATTAAAAAGCTTTCCCTAAACTTGTGTTGCCTAAAAAGTCCATTGTCTGTATATTAGTATCTAAAAATCCATTTAATCTCTGCAATGATTCTCTTGCTCATCTAATTAAATGTGAGCATACTAATCGAAAATAGAACGACTTTGGATAATACACCATTTTCCGCTCATTAAATAATTAAATATCAACCCCCTGTAAACACAGAGATGGAAAATGGAATTCTATAAAACCACTAAATTAAAAAAACATAAAAAAATAAATAGTAAGTTTACTCTTCTTCAGAATTATAATTAGGCACAGCCATTTTATTTACAATTAAAATATCGCCAATTGAACGTACATATTGATGAGGAACAATTACCCCTTTAGCACTGCCTAAAACTTTGTTTAAGAAAGAATTTTTAGTAGCCCTAATTTTCCAACCAAATAATTTATTATTAGCAATAATCGATTCTTCAACTTCACCAAAATAATCCCCTTCATCAGTATAAACAGGCATATTTTGAGTTTGACTTAGTTTTTTAGTTTTTAACATAATTTACCACCCGCAATGATTATATGAAATTATAATATATCTATGTTTATAAAATTATCGGAACAAGATAAGAAGTTTTTTATACAACATATAGATTGCAATCAATATGAAACCAATAATCGGCGGACAAGCAGTAATTGATGGAGTTATGATGAAAGGCCCAAGACATTATGCAATATCAATAAAAAAAACAAATGGTAATATAAAAACTAAAACTGAATCACTAAACAACCGCCACTTTAAACCCTTCAAATGGCCTATTATCAGAGGTTTCGTTAACTTAGTGGATATGTTAATATTAGGACTTAAAAGCCTGCAATGGAGCGCTAATGAACAAGATAATACAAATGAGGAAATAGGCTGGAAAGAATACGCTTTTTTACTTGCAACTTCATTGGGTTTTGCTATCGGGCTATTTATAATATTCCCATTATTTCTTACAAAATTAATTACAAACTCAAAAGGTTTAGCATTTAATGTAATTGAAGGATTATTAAGAATATTGATTTTCGTAATATATTTGTTAATAATAGGTTTAATGAAAGATATTCAAATACTATTTCAATATCACGGCGCAGAACATAAAGCAGTAAACTGTTATGAGGCAGGTGAAAAATTAACTCTCAAAAATGCAGAAAAATTTACTACGTCCCATCCTAGGTGCGGTACCTCATTCATATTAATTGTCTTAATACTCTCAATTGTGCTTTTTTCAGTAATCACAAGTGAATTATGGTTAGTCAAGTTTTTGGTAAGAATATTTTTTATTCCCTTAATTGCCGGTATATCATATGAAATACTTCATTATAGCACAAAAAATAAAAGTAACCCTATTCTTAACATGTGTATAACCCCTGGATTATATTTACAACGCCTTACAACTAGAGAACCTACCAAAATCCAATTAGAAGTTGCGTTAGAATCATTGACATCAGTACTTGACAAAACATTAAAAAGCGTCTAACTCTTCAAGTATATGTTTTTTCACAGACATAGTTCCTTCAGTTCCGCAATAAGGACATCTAACAAAAGGCTTATCTCTCTCTTTTTTATAAGGTTCCATTTCAAAATTGCACTTACTGCACTTGAATTTTACCATGTTTCATCTAAAAACGTCTAAGTTTAAAAAGTTTTCCCTAAAGCAAAAACAATATCCAATTACCTAATACTAACGTAACCACATAAGCGATTAAAAAACTAGGAATAAAAGGTATACCTTCTTTAATCAAAATAAGATTAATTTTTTTCTTTTTATATAACTCGTTTAATATGCTGATTTGTTTTTTATTTATTCCCAAATCACTCGGTCCAGCTATTTTTTTTCCATTACTCAAAATGTCTTCAGCTATCCAATCACCTTCAGTCAACATTGACGGCAAAACTTTTTTTAACATTGCCACATTTTCAATAACCTTTGTATAAACCCACATATAAAACATTAAAGGTGATGCTAATGATAATAACCATAAAGGATACCTAAATTCAATTAAAAAAAATGAAGATACTAACGAAATTAAACTAATCACAAATATAGGAATCTTAAAAGCATTTGCTCTCCTTGTTTTTAGAACCTGAACAAATTCATGCCCTGTTTTTGACCAATTCGCAATAAACAGGTAAAATGTCCAAACAAGTCCATAAATACTTCCAAAAATAACTAAATTAAACAAAAAGATGAAAAATAATTGAACCTCGGCATTAAAAGTTAACCCAAAAACTGCACCAAGCCCCATCAAAAGTTTGGCATCACCCCCGCCCCATTGTCCTGTATAAAACAACAAACAAGCCAACAAAAACGCTACGCCAAGGCCCAGCAATCCACTTAAAAAAATATTGTAATCATACAAATATACTGAATAAATACCCCTCAATGAAATAACACCCAAAATTAGCCCGTAATTTAACCAATCCGGCACTTCCCGATTTTTCAAATCCGTTAGAGAACCTGCTAAAATTACAATAAATCCCAATATAAATAGTATTAAATCATACATAATATACTGTAATGCCTAAAAAAGTTTATAAATATTCTTATAGTTGAAACCTTAATGACAGATATAACTAAAAAAGTGAAGGGTTTATTCAAATGGATTAAAAGCAATAGTTAAATATAATAAACAAACCACAATATAATTAAGACGCTAATTCTAAAAATACCGATTTAACCAATCAGATAGATTTATAAATATTGTTGCCCCATTAAAAATAATGAAAATTATAGACATTATTAAAAAAAGAAGATCAATTCGTGAATTTTTAGATAAACAAGTTGAATTTCATAAAATTGTAGACGTAATTGAAGCAGGTATGCATGCGCCAAGCGCAGGTAATTTGCAAAACTGGAAATTTATAATTATAAGAGATCAAGAAAAAAGAGAACAGATTGCAGAAGCATGTGTAGAACAATATTGGATTTCTCTGGCGCCTGTTATGATTATAATATGTTCAGAAAATGAAAGAGCTGAACGATATTATGAAGAAAGAGGAGTTAATTTTTATAATATTCAAAATTGCGCAGCAGCTGCGCAAAATATGTTATTAATGGCAACAGAATTAGGACTTTCATCATGCTGGATTGGCGCATTTAACGAAGACAGAATCAAATCTTTGTTATTAATACCAGAAAACGTTAAAATTAATATAATCTTGCCAATCGGTTATTCAAACACTAAACCTGAAGAAAAACACATGTTAGATATTAAAGAATTATTTTATTATGAGGAATGGGGAATTAAAATTAAAAATATTCATAAGATTATGGGAATTGAAACTGCAACCTTCAAAGATATTATATTAAAGGGAAAAGAATTAATTAATTTAACGAGTCAAAAAATTTCTGAAACTTTGCATCCTAAATAATCATAACAAAAATTTCAAGATATCAAATTAAAATAACACTATTGCCCAATACATCCAAAAAAATGGCAAAATCATTTTTTAGGCCCATAACTAAATAGTTCTTAAATAATTACTTAATAATAATTATAATCTTGTTATAAATTAAGAATAAAATAATTTAAGATAAATGGAATCCTAAATTTAAATTCTCAAAATTAAACTTTAATAATTGTCATCTTCAACGCTTTCTTTGCAATATTCACAATAACCTGACTCTTCAACTTCTGCCCCGCACAAAGGACATTCAAAACTTGAAGGTACCTCTTCTTCTTCTTCAAATTCCTCAAAATACATACATTTCACCCCTTTTAAAAAATTTTAATTCTTTATTTTTACCCAAATTTTGTTCAATTTTCTGAAAATTTAAGATAAGATTGCGTAGCAATAAAAAATAGAATGAATTTATAATGGATAATACCATATTTGTTCTATCACCTTATAAAAAAATTGACCGAGGATATTTATATACTTTTGTTTTATTGAAGAGTATAGAAAGAAAATAGTTTTATATATGATGTAAGATTACCTCATATATGTTAGAGGCGATGGTCTAGCTGCACAACCTTTTTAAAAACTCAAGAACAAAGTTCTGGGCGCATAAGCAAAGTTTATTGCGAGCTTAACCAAACAACCCGGTATGATTTGCATTCGCAAACCATAACGACAAACAGCAAAATGGGGCTATGGTCTAGTGGCTATGACATCTCGTTGACTTAGACAACTTCGTTGGCTAATAAAAACTGCGAAGCTGTTTTCAAATTCGAGAGGATCCCCGGTTCGAGAAGGATATAGATAACACTAATTCATGAAAATCCGGGTAGCCCCATTATTTTTCTTAAAAATTAAATCAAAATTGACAAAGAATAACTAACCAAACGACACATTTAATGTATTATAAAATAAGTTAAAAATATTTTATTTTTAAACTTTAGAACTAAACGAACATAATGAACGCAGGTTCAGGATTTTTCCAATTTCGCAAGAAGCTTTGCTTCTGCATCCAAACCTTCTATGTTGAATTTTGCTTGGCAAAAAAACTGAACTAGTCATTCTCTACTCTGGGAGCAAGAATAAATGATAATAACAGTTTATCCACAACTTTATAATCTAGTTTTAATGGATAATCAGAACTAAAATTGATATAAACATCATCAGCAAGTTTTGAAGCAACAATCATTTTCTTAAGATATTCGATGGAATATTTAGCTTTTTGAGTATCTCCTACTACCTCAATAGCAGCTGAATCTCCTGGTTGAATCTCAATCTTTGCATGTGATAAATCCCCTTCAGCTTGAACTGTGAACATTTCCTTTGATACTTGAAATAATACGGAATCACCAACAATATCAGCATCTTCAATTGCATCAGTCAAAATGCTTGAATGTAACCTTAATCCTGAATTAAAAGTTAATTCCGGCACTCTTTGTTCACGTTCGTCAAGTTCGATTATAGGCAGACTGAATGTCCTTACATTACTTCCCCTCAGGGTAACAAGTAATTTATTTGCATCCGACATTTCAAGTGTAAGAATATCAGAAGGTTTAATCCTTCTAAAAATTTGTTTTAAATTTGATAAATTTATTGCAATTTCAACAGGCTGATCAAGCACATATTCTGTAAATGCGCTTGAAAATAATTTGAATACAACCATTGCAACATTTGCAGGATCCATTGCCACAAGCTCAATTGCTTCAGCATTGACTTTAAATGTTGCTTCAGTGACTAAATCTGAAATAATTGAGATACTTTCTTTAAAATATTTGGGTTCTGCTAAAGTTAATTTCATTTGTATTAATACCTCTAAAATAAGAAAATAATTAGATTAAGCTTTATATAGATTTATATTGTGAAATCTATTCATCAACAAAATCATCTAACTTAATTTGATCTTCCCCAATAGCATCAATTTTACCTTTAGCTTTAAGATATTCTTTGGCTAGGATATAGAAAATCAATCCTAAAGATTTTTTACCTTTATTATTGCAGGGTATTACTAAGTCTATATTATTAGACTGGTTATTTGTGTCACATAGCGCAATAACCGGAATACCTATAATTGAAGCATCTTTGATTGCATTTCTATCGGGCCAAGAATCAGTTACTAACATAATCTTTGTTTCCATGTAAGTTTCAAGATTCGGGTTTGTTAATATTCCCGGGGGATATCTTCCAGCAAAGGCTTTTACTCCGGTAAGCTTGCTAAATTTTTTAACCGCTTTCCACCCATTTTCTCTTCTTGAAACAATCAAAATATCTTCGGGCGCATAATTAGATATTAAATTTATTAATAACCTTATTCTTTCATCAATTTTCTGTAAATTTAAAACTGAAAGTCCATCAGATCTAGTTTTATAAATAAACTGTTCCATATATTTTGTCTTAAATTTTGTGCCAATATGAATACCCGCTTTAAGATACACATCTGACGCTACTAAAAATTGTCCATCTTGTTTATTTTCTTCTATCATTTTATTCACCCTAATATCTTAACAATAAATAAGACAGTTCAAGAAAAATTCTTTGAACCGCAATTTTATCGCCTCTGCAGTTACGCCATACGTCCAATTAAGCTTACCATATAGCTAGGCTATTATTCTTTAATATTAATACTCAATTTATAAAGCTTCCTATAAAAAAGAATTTATTCTTCTCCAAATTTTTCTGAATCTTTTACAAACTCCGATTCATCTGACTCATCTTCTTCTTTGTTTATTGAATCCTCAGAAATAACTGATTTATCTAAATCAGAACTAACTACTTCAGCAAAACCCACTTTTTGCAATACTTTTGTAACCCTTACTCGTAATTCATCTCCTTCTTTAACCCCTGAAACAAATAAAATAAATCCCCCCACTCTGGCAAGACCATCGCCTTTTTCACCAACCGCTTCAATTTTAACATCTAATTCGTCACCAACTTTAACTGGCGCTTCTCTCATTCTGTCATTCATCATTTGAATACCTCAATTAATTTAATCCACTAAATAAAAAATTTATATTTAAACTTTTGGAATTCTAAGACATCCCAAACACCCTAACAGCATGCATTAAGTCAGTTAGAAAGTTAATTGTTTCAAGTCTAATATATAAATAAGCCCCGCCTAATGCAAACACAAACATCATTACCAAAAATACCATTAACAAACGATTTTTTTGTTTGAGAAGTTTATTTTGTTCTCGTTGTAATTTTTGGCTATAGGAAATTTCATAATTTTTCCCGTTATCATCTTTATATTGCATGTCATTTCACCCCGCAATAATCTCTTGCTAAATAAAATCAAGTTTAAATACATTTAGGAATCAAAAAATATATCTTAGATAAGGATAAAATAAATTGAATAATAACAATAAAATTACAATAGAATTAACAAATTTCCAAACGCTTCTAACTTTATTTTGATTTAAAGTTTTAAACAAGGATAACTGAAACATCCTACCGCCATCAACTGGTCCTAAAGGTAAAAGATTGGCTAAACCAATTCCTACGCTCAATACAAAAAGCCATAATAAAAATTCCCTCAAATAAAGAATGAACCATGGTAAATAATTACCCCAATTTTCTGCAATAGAGGGATTTACTTTTAAATTTTGCGAATGAACTATTCCCAAATAAGGCATTGATTCATTGTTAGGGTGATTCCCCAATACAATGTCATATTCATTTTTACCATCCGAAAAAATAATCACATCTCCCGGTTTATTTAAAAATAAAACATCAGCAAAATTTTTAGTTGAATTAAGTTTTAAATCATTTACAGATCTCACAATATAACCTTCTTCAAGTCCCGCCAAATCAGCGGGTTTACCATCTTCAACCTTGTCAATTTTAATACCATCAAAATCTATTAATTTGTCGATAGTAGGACTTATTATGTAACCAAGTAGTAATAATATGATTATACCTGTTAAAATATTAGAAAAAGGACCTGCGCTAAACACTGAAAGTTGCGCCCTAAATGAACTTTTCCTTAATTCAGTTTCATCAGGTTCTACAAAAGCCCCAATAATTGGACCAAAAAAAACCACCCCTGAATTTTTAACTTTAATTTTATATGCCCTTGCGACTACACCGTGCGAAAATTCATGTAAAGCCGCAACTATAAATATTGCTATAATTCCATACCAAAATGGCACAAATATGGGTGATCCGGGAATTTTTATACCGGGAATAACTGGAGTAATAACCGGCGGCGCATTTGGATTACTCAACAAATTAAATGCCCCATCAACTAAAATATATGATATATAAATCATACCAAGAAAACCTACAAAAATTCCGATAAAACTCAAAAATTTAATTATTCGCGGAAACTTTTTAGCTAACCAAGACATACTACTAATACCAAGATGTGTCCTGTAAAGTGCAATAATATTTGCATAAATTTGGAACTTATCTCGATTCAAATATACTAATAATACGATTAAAAGATAAAAAGAGATTACTAATATCATATTTAGATTCATGATCTATTTCTTACGAACAGTACGCAATGCTTTGCTTTTACATTTTCTGCAACTGACTTTGCCTTGTAAAACCTTCATGTTATTTGTCCTAATTTTAGATTTGCATTTACGACAAACAAATATATCTTTATGCAATCTTGCATGTGCTTCTGGAAATTTTACCATTTTATTTATTCGCTCTTCGTTTGTTTCATTATTCTTTCCCCTAAAATATCCCAATAAAGTATATTCGCCCCTTCAACGCACTCACTCTTTAACTCTTCAGGTATTTCAAGGTCAAATGTTTCGTATGTTTCTGAATCCATCACGTTAGCCATATTTCCTGTTGTGGATAATACTTGAGCTGATTTTTTACTAATAATCGGAACTTCCATTTTTTCATGACCCGGCATAACGGTATTTCTTTTCTTGCCATCAATTAACCCTACAGCCGTAAGATTAATTTTTGCATGGCCGTGTTTGCCCGGTTTTGAATATTTAGTCTCTACAACTTTACAAGCTACCCCTTCAATAATAACATAGCTTCCTTTTTTTAAATCCGTTGCATTTACTAATTTTATATCGCTCATCTGTTCGACACCCAGTATTGCAAAAAAGTTAGTCCTTTTTAAATCTATCGGCTTATTATAGCAAAGATATACCATAATAGGACATTAAATCATTTAGAGGCTAACTTCACATCTTTTGCTTTAACAGTTTTTCTGCCAGCATGTTGCGCTAATTTAACTGCATGCCCCCCTATTTCATCCCCTATCTCTTCTATCATTTCTTTAAGAGCAACTTTAGCGCTTTCAGAAACTCTTTCAGCTCCTGCATTTTTTAGTAATTTTTCCATTGCTGCCAATGGTAAAAGCTTTTGCGTAGCCATAATTTGCCTCCGCTATTTATCAGCAATGCCTATTTTATAAATCTTTCGCTGAATTTAACTCTATTGACTAAACCAAGCAAAAATTGATTTTTTTTTAACTTTTGAAGAAAGATTTCTTAATCTTTTTTCAAACAGCTCACCATTAGGATAAGATTTTTCAGCTTTTCTAAAATCAGAAGTATGATAAGCATGTTTACCATTAGAGACTCTAAATTTTAGAGATTTATGTAATATTTCATGATACATTACATAATCAAGTAGTTCTATGTCCTGTTCTAAAAAAATTTTGCTCATTGAAATTGTGTCAGTATGAAAATTATAACAACCAAGTTTTCTCTTAGAAAATGAACCCCACACTAAATTAGGTGTTTCAATCTGATTAGAAAAAAACTGTTCATTAACTCTGTCAAATGAACGTTTTAAAAAAGGGTCAATTTTATCTTTATTTATTCCTAAATGTAAATTTTTAATAAAATTATTATATAATTTAATATTAAGAGTAGATTTTATTGCCCCATTTTTTCCTCCTGCAACTTTTAACAATAAATCCTGAATTAAACCAATAATGATTTCTTTGTCAATTCCATGCCACGATTTGGAAAGTTTCATTTCAAGGTTATAAAAACCAGAAATTCTAATATTCGCATTGTACGGCGCAAATTTACCTGAATATTTTAATTTACTCCTATAAATATACTCTCTATCGGGATAAAGTTCTTTAAATGCGCGTTCTATTAAGTCCATTAAAACAACAAAAACAAAAGAGTTAATATAATTTTAGGTTCCATGCTCTTATGATGGCAGATATTCTTTTTATTTTTCAGTTAAATCATTAATTTGCGCACTGCGAGCTTCAAGTTACAATTTTGTCTTCTAATTCTTTTGATAACATTCCCTAAAACAGAGCATCAGGGTATTCAGCCCATGAAAAAAAAAATTACCCTCAAACATTAAATGAGCAACACGCAAAAAGTTTGCTTCTGCACGCAAGCCTAAAAAATCTTCTATAACCTGAACTAATGTTTTAAATTGAAACATTCTGTTTGCTTTTTTCCATTATCTTTTCCAAATCCGGCACATTCTGCGCTCTGGAAATCTCATCCCTCAATTTCCTTGCGCCTTCTAAAGATTTAGTAAACCATTGCGCATTCATTTTTAGCTCAGCCAAATTAACTTTGCAATGTTTTTTGTAAAGTTCATACCACTCATTAAACAAATACTTTGGTTTAATGTCTTTACCTTTAGCAAGATAATGCTTAATTTTTTTAAACGCATAAGGATTACCAATTGTAGTCCTACCAATCATAATAGAATCACATTTTGTTAAATGAAACATAAGTTGAGCATCTTCACCTGTAAAAACATCACCATTTCCAATAACTGGAATTGAAACGGTTTCTTTAACCTTTTTTATTTTGTCCCAGTCTGCTTTTCCTGAATAACCTTGGGCAGTTGTGCGCGCATGTACTGTTATCGCACTTGCACCGGCATCTTCACAAATCTTCGCAATTTTAAGATAATTTTTTTCAGTCCTAATTTTTACAGATACCGGAATCGCAACAGCTTTAACCACAGCTTCAACAATTTCTTTAACCTTGCTGGGTCTTTTTAATAATGCGGCCCCTGCGCCTTGATCAAGAATACTTTTAGAAGGACATCCTAAATTAATATCAATCATATCAACTTTATCTTCATATATTTTTGCGGCATTAACAAAATTCTCAGTGTTTTGACCAAATAATTGCTGCACAAACGGCCTTTCCTCTTTCAAAAATTTAGTCATCTCGAGACTCCGGGAGTTTTCTCTAATCAGCGCATTTGCAGAAACCATTTCATTAAAAATTATATCCGCCCCATATTTTTTACAAAGTAATCTAAATGGCAGATTATTTATCTCAGCCATTGGCGCAAGAATGATTTTTTTGTTCAGATCAAGCTTCTTCATACTCATACCTTAAAACAGCTGCAACACCACCCATCTCTTTTAACTGAACACCCTCTCTTGTATCTGTAGAAATAATTTTAATAGTTGTACCCATTTTTTCAGCTTCTGCTTCAAACTCAGTAATTATTTTATCATCTAACATTTCAGATAATAAAAGAACATCAACCACACCTAAGGGAATTAATCTTAAAACTTCATCTTTTCCATAACTTACCTGTTTAGGTTTAGTATTTAACAAATCAAAAAACTGCGACATTGCCCTTTTCTCGTCCATAACTTCTTCTTTTAGCAATAAATCTTCTGACCTGTCAAGTAATTCTTGCAATCCAAATTCACCGGTATAAGATAAATCTTTAGTGCCTATGATTCTCTTTTTTACATCCCCAGTTAAATAATCTTTACCCATAAAACTTTCAACTGTCGTTCCCGGTCCGCCTATAATAATGCCTTTTAATTCAGGCCTGCCCAAAAACGCTTCTTTCATATACTCTGCAATTTTTTTAAAATGATCCTTAATGGCCCCTTCTCTTAAACGCGCAAATCTTTGGGCGCTTTGACCCCCTGCTTTTATTTTCCCCGGCACTTCTGAATGAGTTTTACGTAAAGGTATAATCACTTTACCTTTCAACAAAGCAATCATTGCATCTCTCCTATCAAGAACAACTAATCCATAAAACTCTTTAATATCGAACATATCTTCTAAAGGTTCAAGAACAAACTCTTTATCGCATCTGTACAGTCTCTGATTTAATTTCACCGGGGGTTCAAGACTCCAAACCTTAATATCTGTTTGTCCTTCACGTTCTGCAACATTGCCTGAAAAAATCACCAAACCATTTTCAGGAGTTTTATTAAACAAACGCAAATGTTGAATCATTTTTTCAAGAGCGTCTTGCACGTTTTTTTTTGTGGAACTTGATTTAATATTTGAAGCTGTGCCTTGTTCTTGCGCAAGATGATTAATTATTTTATTCATATCATATCCCGCAGGAACATATACACTAACTAATTCAGTATGTCTTCCTTTAAACTCTTCCAATTCTTTAACAAATTTTTTCAAAGTATGTCTTTCTTTGCTAGTTATTATCATAATATTATAAACAAATTACTCCGTTTATAAACCTTGTGCATAGATAGCTTTATAAACTATCCAAATTTCTAAAGATTAATATAAAAGGGGCTGTGGGGTAGCTTGGCTATCCTTCGAGGTTTGGGTCTAATGAGACATTTGTCAATGATAGCAAAAGACCTTGCGACCCCGGTTCGAAACACAAATTAATCTTGTGCGAATATCCGGGCAGCCCCACCATTTATATCCAAAAACAGTAACATTTATAAATGGATTAAAAAGATTCTCTAGATGAGGCATCTATACAATGGCAAAAAAAAAACCGTTATCTACCAAAAGATTTGGAGCAAGATATGGTAATACTATTAAAGAAAAGTATGCTAAAATCGAATCCGAACAACGAAGACTGCACAAATGTCCTTATTGTAAACAACCAAAAGCAAAAAGACTTGCATCAGGAATCTGGCATTGTAAAAAATGTAATTCTAAATTTACAGGCAAAGCATATACTTTAAGTAAAAAAGCCATATTGGCTGTTGAAGGTGAATAAACATGGCCGAATACAAATGTTTCCAATGCGACAAAACCATAAGTCCGGATTATTTAAGAAAAAAAATACGTTGCCCCTATTGTGGCAGTAAAATGTTATTTAAACCTACTGTATTAACTACCAAAATTAAAGCAAGATAAAGGTTTAAGATGAATTATCATGCAGAAATTACTATTAAAAAAGATATAGAAAACCTCTATAAAAGTTTCCTCCCGGAAATTGCTTCTACACCAAGGGCAATAATTAATCTTAAAAAAACGGATAATAAATTAAAATTCATTATTGAAGCCCAAGATTCGGTTGCGCTTCGCGCAATATTAAACAGTATAACTAAATTATTAGATGTATATGAAAAGGTCCAAAAATGAACCAAGAATTGTCAAAAGAAACACAGGAAAAGATCACACAACTGCAAATGATGGAACAAGCATTGCAAAACTCAGTTCTGCAAAAACAACAATTAAGTACACAATTAATTGAAATAGATTCTGCAATTAAAGAACTTGAAACAACTCCTAAATCATATAAAATTATAGGCAATATAATGATTGACACTAACAAAATTGAATTGACAAAAGATTTAATTAAAAAAAAAGAATCAACAGAATTAAGGATTTCTACTATTGAAAAACAAGAACAAAGATTTCAAGAAAAAGCAAAGTCTATGCAAGAAGAATTAATGAAAGAAATAAAAGGTGATTAAAGTGATCCCACTTTCAGAACAACTTCCTTCCATTATTGGATTATTAAATGAACTTAGTGATGATGCATGTTTACCTAAAAATGTTAAATTTAAGATTCAAAACGTTATTCAAATTTTAAATAATTCTGAAGAACCAACTATCAGAGCCAACAAAGCCTTGCAAGAATTAGATGATATAAGTGAAGACAACAACCTTCACCAATACATAAGAACACAAATTTGGAATGTGGTTAGTATATTATCCAAAATCAATTAACTCTAAATTATATTTAGTGAGATATATTTTAATAATATACTTCTATTTTTGATAAATTTAGAATAGTTTGAACTTATTTTTAAACAAATAATAATAAGGAATTGCAACCCCATTTTCAAGGAAAATAAATTGGAAAGATAAAAATCTGATCTTCCCTTTGATATTTTTGACTTCTATATATCTCCCTATACCAAACTGATTTTTTCTTAAATTAAGCCTTGCAAAAAGATTAGGAAACAAACTAATTAAATATAAAAAAATACCGGTTGTTAAAAACAATAACAAAAATATCCCTCCCGCTATTAATGTCCAAAATAAAAATCCTACAGAATTAAGAACTGATATTAGAGATACAAAATAAATAAGATATTTTACTGCTGAACTCACAAACCTATCCAATGATACTTTCAGCTTAGTGGTTTTTTTAAACAAATAATTAATTTCTAACTCTTTCATGAATCTAAGAGTGATTCTTTGCGCCAATTTGCCAATAATTACCCCAACCAAAACTATAACAACTGCCACGATTACCTTATTATATAATAGTTTAAAATCCATTATAGGATATAAAAAGAATTACGTTTATAAATGTTGTTGATTATATACCATTAAGTATGGCAAAAAAAAGCAAACCTAAAAATATGAC
Organism: Candidatus Woesearchaeota archaeon; assembly: GCA_018303425.1. NCBI lineage: Archaea > Nanobdellati > Candidatus Woesearchaeota > Candidatus Woesearchaeota archaeon. Next base: position 43,114 of record JAGVYF010000002.1, read on the forward strand.
TGAAAAAGAAAACAAAAAAGTAACTGCATCTGACAGGATTAAAGAACTTGAAGATGAAATTTCTAAAACCAAATATAATAAAAAAACTCAGCATCATATTGGTTTAATTAAAGCAAAAATTGCTGCTCTTAAAGAAAAACAAGAATCGCGAGGAAAAGGAGGAGCAAAAGCTGAAGGTTATGCAGTGCGTAAATCTGGAGATGCAACCGTTGTGCTTGTAGGATTTCCATCAGTAGGTAAATCTACATTATTAAATAATTTAACAAACGCAGATTCTAAAGTTGGTGCCTATGCATTTACAACATTAGAAGTAATTCCGGGACTTCTTGAACATAAATCTGCAAAAATACAAATTCTCGATGTTCCTGGAATTATGCAGGGCGCAGCAGCTGGAACCGGAAGAGGCAGAGAGGTAATATCAATAATGCGTAACGCTGACTTATTGCTTATAATAATCGAAGCCAATAATCTAAAACAGCTGGATGTTTTAATGAAAGAGATTCAAGATGCCAAAATTAGAATCAACCAGGTAAAACCAGATGTGAAAATAGTTAAAACTTCTAGGGGGGGAATTGACCTAGGAATCACTTGTAAACTGACACACTTAAAAAAAGAAACTATAGTGGGCATGCTCAAAGAGTTCAAAATTATGAATGCCCAGGTCGTAATCCGGGAAGATATTGATGCTGACCAATTAATTGATATAATTGACTCTAATAGATTCTATGTTCCTTCAATAGTCCTCATAAATAAAATTGATATGGTAGATGAAAGCATTATTCAAAAAATACAAAAAGAAATTAACCCCGATTTATTTATTTCAGCGCATAAAAAGATTAATTTAGAACTGCTCAAAGATCAAATATTTAATAAATTAAATTTTATCCGAATTTATACAAAAGAAATTAATAAACCCGCTAAAATGAACGAACCTTTAATCATGAAGAAAAATACAACAATTCAAGATGTTTGCAGAAAACTTCACAAAGATTTTGTGAAAAAGTTTAAGTATGCTAAAATTTGGGGTTCATCTAAATTCCCAGGACAAGAACTCAGAAAGCTTGATAGAGTATTAGAAGATAATGACCTCATCGAGATCCATTTAATTTAATAGTCATGGCCGGAACATAACACTTCATAATTAATTCTTTTCAACTTTGCAAGCGAGAATTTCATATCTACCGGGTTAGAAGTTGGTAAATCCACTCTTCCAAATCCGTTTCTAAACAGGGTGTCACCAGAAAACAGTATTTTATTTTTATATAAAAAACAAACACTCCCCCCGGTATGCCCGGGCGTTTCAATAATTTCAAAATTATCAAGCTTCTTAAAAGGTTTTATATCAATTTTTTTTAAAATTTGAATTATTTTTTCATCAAATACTAAACCTTTTGCAACTTTATGAAAATTATCTATACATATAGCTGAAGCATAAAAAGTAGCATTATGGAATAAATCAACACAACCTACATGATCGCAATGAAAATGTGTTAATAATACAATTCTAATAGCTTCAGGATTAAATAATTTTTTAATATCTTGTTTTATTTGTGCTAAAAACTCACGATTACCGCAATCAATTAACATCTTTTCTTCTTTCAAATAATAAATATTAGAATCATTAGCAACTTTCCAGATATTATCTGTAATTTTCTCAATCATCTTCGATTTCTACGCTCATAAGCAATCAACTTTTGCAAAGTTTCAACTTTTTGCATAAGTTCAAGTTTATTCTTATCTTCCAGATTAAGTTTATTTGCATAACCGGTAAAGTTCCAACGCTTAAAATATTTTTTAAACGGGATATCACTTACACCACCTTAAAAAAAAAGAATGCAAAAAACATTTTTTAAATGTCTTTTGCCATAACAGTTCTTCTGCCATTTGCATCAGCTCTTTGTATTGCCGCTTTCACAAGCTCAATAACTCTTTGATCAAGTGCCTCTGCAAAATCACCAGATATATTAAACCCCTGCGCTACCTCTTTTATTTGCGATTTAACTACTAACACTTAAAACACCTCTTATAGTATTTAACTATGTTTTTATTATACATTTAAAAACATTTGAACTTTATAAATATTTGGTAATTTGGGTTTATAGGCTTTGTAACTAATAAATTTAGAATATATTAAACTGTATCTATGTGTGTTCTATCCTATATTGAGTTTACACCTAAATATATATGTGCGGGTGTCTCATAATTGAGAGATTGATGTATTCTCTCAAAATTATAATAGTGTGTCCA
>JAGVYF010000003.1 GCA_018303425.1 Candidatus Woesearchaeota archaeon
ACAATGACTGGCATGTTTTACTTCCATTTGGAAATGAAAGTCCTTTTTGGTTATTAAGTTACCGCAGCAAGCTGCGGGGTATTAAACCCAAACGGTAATGAAGCCATATATTGAAAAATTGAAAATTGCTACTGGCAAAATTTAGAGCTGTTAAATCAAACTAAAAACATAATCACCAAAGTCTGTTCCAAAAACAATTTTGGGATTATCAATATATCCCGTATTCAAAAAGAATAGATAACCTTTATGCACACCTAACGGCGATACTGAACCGCTAATACCAAACTCAGGCAAATCCTGATTAATGGGGTTAAAATCAGATAAATATTCATGGCCAGTTCCATCTGCTAATTTAACTGAATTGAAAGAAATATTAAAATCTTCCAAATTTCTTACTGCAACAAATACTCTATTATACATATATTCAACATCTGCAAAAACAACAACATTCTCCGGATTTCGTTTAAGTTCTTTAATGGTATATAATCCTCTTTCTAACTTCTCAATTTTAAATTCAAGATTATTCTCATTTACAGATTGTAAAACTGGTTCTTTTTCAACATTCTCTTTAATTGTAAAACCTGAAAAAGGAGTTTCAGCTCGGGATATTAATACAACATTTTTATACAAAGAATCTGAATCAACAAACCCGCCAACAGAAAAGAATATTAAAAAAACTAATACAAACGAAACAAATAAAGAAACAAAAATTAATCTTCGGTCTAATTCATTATTAGAAAATATTGTTTCCGGAATCATTTTTTTAACCTTAAGTTTTTTTACCATTGAATTTACCCGAATTAATTTATTTTTTTAAAACCCATAGATTTAACCCTGGTTTCTTCATCCTTGTAACCTTGCCATCCAAAGCTAACTCAAGCAGTTTTTTCTCAGCAGTATTCCACGAAATTTTTAAAACCGAGGCTATCTCAGATGTGGTTGTAATGCTACCGACCCCCTCAATCACATCAAGGATATGAGTATATGTAAGTGATTTATTACGTAAAACATTACTAATTTTAGCTTTATATTTGGCAGGCATATAGGTATGAAATGTCATAATTAATATATAAATCTATTTGTTAAGTTGGTATTGTCCAAAGTCGCCCAATTATCGATTAATACTCGCATCTGAAATATCATTGCAAGAAATAGTTCTTGACTAATAATTATTCTTTGAAATATACTAATATACAGACAAGGAACTTTCTGAAGAAAATAGTTAATTTAGCAGTATGGGCTTAAAATTCTCAATTCCCCTATACTAAACCGCATTAATGTTACTTTTGTGTCTGTGTAGTGACACTTTATATCCAATTCCGACCAATAAATTTATAAATGCCCCTAAAATTCATATAAATATGTCAATTGCACACTGGAAACCAATATTAAAAAGTAGGGGAAGAAACAGAAAAGTTAGAAGCAAAAGCTTCAAATCTGTAGAATTAGCTGATGCTTGGGCAAAAGCCCATAATGTAGCAAAATATAATTTAATAGATTTAAAACCTAATTCTCTAAATAAAAAAATTAAAATTGAATATACCGAATAAAAAGTTTTATAACTTTGAATTCAAATAATCTATTTATGAATAAAAAATATTTAGTATTACCAAATATATTATCAATAATAAGGCTAATCTTTTCACCCTTTATAATCTATTTATCTTATCTGCAACGATATAATCCTGCATTGGCTCTATTTATCCTAATCTCATTAACAGATGTACTTGATGGTTACTATGCAAGAAAAAATAAAGAATGCACCCCCTTTGGCAGCGTGTTAGACAGCACTGCCGATAAAGTAACAATATTCTGCGTTATGATTGCTTTATACATAAAAAACGTTCCAAATTACATATTAATCATTTTTGGAATTATGATTTTTCTCGGAATTATCAAAATAATTGAAATGTTGTATCACTTAAAAAAATCAGATAAGAAAATTTTAAATGCCAAACTCTCGCATTTGCAAATTTCTAGAATAAACATTTTTTTGATATATGCATGGTTGGGGTTATTACTTTTAGAATTTCAAGAGATAGAAAATATAAAATATTTTTTTAGCAGTATAATTGTGCTTATAATGACTATTATCACTGCAATTTATAATGCAAAAGAATTTTTCAAGAATTAACCCATATACCGCGGCTTTTCTTCTTTCATTTCATTAGCTTTCGCAGTTCTAAACTTTTCCTGCAAAACCATATAATCTCTTATTATTTCCTTTGTAGCCGAAGGCCTTACCTTTTTTATTGCTTCCTCAAAATGCTTCATCTGAACTTCTTTAGCGTCCATATTTTCACGCAATGCAAAAATTGCTGCTTCTTTGCAAATGCCAGCAATGTCTGCGCCGACGTAACTATCAGTTTTCTTTGCAAGTTTAGATATATCGATATCTTTTGCCAGCGGCATTTTCTTTGTATGAACTTTAAATATAATTTCTCGATTTTTTTCATCAGGCGCCCCCACTAAAACAATCCTGTCAAATCTCCCAGGCCTAAGTAAAGCTGGATCCAATATATCGGGACGGTTAGTCGCGCCTATTATAACTACGTCGTGCATCTCTTCAAGCCCGTCAATCTCTGTTAATAATTGGTTCACAACTTTTTCAGATACATCATTATTTGAAGAGACATTTCTTGAAGGAGCAAGCGCATCTATCTCATCAAAGAAAATAATTGAAGGTGAAGCTTGCCTGGCTTTTGCAAATATTTTTTTCACGCCTTTTTCGCTTTCACCAACCCATTTACTTAATAGTTCTGAACCTTTGACTAAAATAAAATTAAATTCGCTTTCACTAGCTACTGCTTTAGCTAATAATGTCTTGCCTGTGCCAGGCGGGCCATACAATAAAATGCCTTTTGGTGGAGTAATGCCTAATTTTACAAATGCTTCAGGAAACTTAATAGGCCACTCTACAGCCTCTTTCAATTCTTGCTTAACCTCATCTAACCCGCCGATCTCTTCCCAATTAATATTGGGTATGTCTACAAGAACTTCGCGTAATGCGCTTGGCCTCACATATTTCAATGCTTGTTTAAAATCATCCATTGTAACTTTTAATTTCTCAAGAACATCAACTGGCACCGGTTCTTCTTTGTCAAGTTCAAGCTCAGGCAATACTCTTCTTAATACAACCATTGCGGCCTCTTTAGCCAAAGATTCAAGATCAGCGCCAACAAACCCATGTGTAACATTCGCAAGATGACTTATTTCAAAACCTTCATCAAGTGGCATATTCCGTATATGAATTTTCAATATCTCTTCTCTCGCAGCTTTAGTGGGAATTCCTATCTCGATCTCACGATCAAACCTGCCCGGCCTGCGTAATGCAGGATCAAGCGTATTAGGAATATTTGACGCCGCAATCACAATTACTTTGCCTCTTGACTTAAGCCCGTCCATTAAAGCTAATAATTGTGCAACAACCCTTTTTTCAACATCTCCTTGCGTTTCTTCACGCTTTGTAGCAATTGCGTCAATCTCGTCTATAAATATAATTGAAGGTGAATTTTTTTCAGCATCCTCAAATTTATTTCTTAAATTTTCTTCACTTTGTCCATAAAACTTAGACATTATTTCAGGCCCGTTTATAGAAATAAAATGAGCATTGGTTTCATTCGCTACTGCTTTAGCAAGTAATGTCTTGCCTGTGCCAGGCGGACCATGTAATAAAACTCCTTTAGGGGGCTCAATTCCCAGCCTTTGAAAAAGTTCAGGGTGTTTTAATGGCAGCTCAACCATTTCCCTGATCTTGCCAAGTTCATCTTCAAGGCCCCCAATGTCCTCGTATGCAATCTCAGAAATTAAATCTTCTTTCAACTCAACAGCCTGCGGGTTTAAAATAATTTGAGTATTATCAGACACGATTACAGCTTGTTTAGGATTAGTTTCAACTATCATAAACCTTAAATCACCAAATCCAAACCCGACAAAGCTCTCGCCTAATCCTGGGAATAGGTCACTAAATGGAGAATCTACTAACGTATTTTTCCTTCTTCTCATTCCGCCTAATGAGACAATATCCCCTTTAACAGCGGTCCTTCCAAGTAAACCCATCTTAAAAGTATTAGGCGCACCTTTTACATACACCCCTTTAGTTGCAGGCGCTATTATAACTGAATTAGCTTCTTTAACAACAGCCTTTTTTATTTTTACAATTTCATCAATTGATGTCCGAGCATTTTTCCTTGTTATTGGATCCATCCGAATAATGGTAAGACCAATATCTGCAGGTAAGGCTCTATCAATAATTGCAACCGTTGCTCTTTCACCTTCGACCTCAATTATGTCGCCCGGTCTAACATCTATATTCTGCATAATAGATGAGTCAACCCGAACTATTCCTTTATACACATCATCCTGCTGTGCTTCAGCCACTTTTAATTCAATAACTTTATCCATCATAATCAGTCTTCCTGTCTTGATCTATATACAGCTATTAAAAAAAGATAAAGTTTTGATTTTTAAAGATTGTTATCATTTAAAACAACCTTTCTCTAAATTTCTGAAAAAAAGTTTTTTCAGGCTCATTTAGGAGTTTAATTTCTTTAATTTTAAAATCAATTTCATCAATGCAAGAATCTAAAACTTCAATTCTTTTATAGATATCATCTTGAATCTTTCTTAGTTTAATTTCTAATTTAGGATTTGTTTTAATCTTATAATCACCCCTATCTATTTCAGGTCTTATTTGACTTAAATTAATCTTATCAACTTTCTGAATTTTAGAATCAATCTCATCAAGAAATAAGCCCCCAAACCTTTCTTTATTCTCGAATTGTTTAGTAAATCGTTCAGGTTTTTGTTTAATGTTCGAATTCCTTTCTCGATTAATTGTAATTAGGGGTCTTACTGGTTGAAATTTTATTCCCTTTTCTAAATTGTCAATGCTAGTATCTAATCTTTCAATTTTCTTATTAAGCATAGAAGAAGTTTCTTTAACAATGTTTATTATTTCAGTTTTCACTTTTATTTTAATGTTAGAAACTTTCGGAGAAACTTTAAATAAAATAATTGGTTTTATCTTTTGCAATTTAATGCCCGATTCAATGTTATCAAATTTCTCTTCTAATTTATTATTTAAACCTATTAAATATTCAGAAATAATATTGCGGCCCTCATGATGCGCAGGTTTAATATCTTTGATAGGCTCAAAAGTCCTATTCGCCAAACGTTTGTACCTACGAAATAAATCCAAGATTAAGTTAACAATTTTATCTTTTATATCCTTAATCTGCACAAGTATTTGACTAAAAATGCTTACAACAAAACCGCCGCTTTCTTTTAAGATAATAATAACCTTGTTGGAAATCAGATTTGACCATATAAAGATACTTCTAAAAAGCTCCGATATTCTTGAAAAAACCGCAAATCCTCCAAGAGCTTTGCAAGTTTGAACTTCAGGAATATTAATTTTAGGAATTAACTTTTTAACATTAATTTTAATATCTTTAACGTTGTACTTGAAATCCTCTTTTTTATTTTCAACAGTCTTAACAGTATTCCTCTTTAACCTAAACATATCTCTTCTAATATATTTATAAGCTCCTCTAATGACTTTAACTAATAAAAATGACAAAAACCCAAATAACACTTTAAAATCTAAAATGGATTGTTGAATTGCGGGTCTAACAATTAAATAAATTAATTCTGAAATTGAAAATACCTTATCCATTAAAGGTTTAACCCATAACTTGCAAAATCTTAAAATAATTTCAATAAACCGGATAAACTTATCAAATATTTTGTTAATCTCTGGTTCAGAATTTATTACAGAATTTCGGCTTATTATTAATAAAAAAGATAAAACCAAAAATACAATAAAAAACGATAATGGTCCGTCACGTAAATTATTATAACTCCTATTTGTTAAAATATCGACAACTGACATTGGCGCAACATTCTCTTTAGAAACATTAACATTTAATTCTCTGAAAAATTCAATAAATTTTGAATTAAAGTTCTCAATCAGATTTTCCCCGGCTAACAATAGAATATTATCAGATTTTAATTCAGGGATACTGCCATTCACCCCGCGTACCCAATCTTTGACAGGTTTATCTATTAAAATAGCATCAATAACTAAATTTCTATCAGCAGATAACTTATTCTGGGTATTAATAAGCGCAATTTTTAATTTATGTACCCCCAGTCCTAAATCTGTACCAATGTCTCTTTTTATCAAAACTTCATCTTTAGAATACAAGTCATATACAGTTACATTATTATCAAGATAAACCCGAATAACTCCTGCGCTTGGTCCTACTTTTAATGCTAATGAAATCACATGTCCTTCAAATTCTACTGATAAGCTAGACCCGGGCTGGTTTGAATAAAGGGCCGACCCATCTAGATAATTACCATAAACAGTTGTCCATAACCCTTCCTTGGCGAAATCTAATTCATTTATATCTTTTATAGCAAAATTTGTAATTGTTGCTTGATAATACGGGGAATACAGGAACAGAATAGCCAACATAGTAAAAACTAACACAAAGCTAACTTTCATAATCCGCTTATTCGTTTCACTAACCATTCTTCTGTAAACTCCTCCTATAAATTGTAGAAATTGTAGTTTCGCCCCTGTTTAATTTTTCAGCAATATTTCGATTTGAAAAACCTAAAGATTTTAAATAAAGAACAAGTGGCCCCAATAGTGAGTCTTTACCTTTAAAAATTAATAAAGGCACATTCAACTCGCTTTTAGTTATAGTAAAAACTTCAGCTTTTCTTTGTTTAGCTTTTTCATATGCTAACCAAATACTGCGGTTATCTTTAATTAATAAATCTGAAATCTTCTTATTTGTATTATTTTTATTTTCTCTAAGATATTTTACAAGAGACTGCAACAAACTTAGCTTTCTCTCAGCAAATATCTCAATAGGCACCAAAATCTCATTTGACATCAAAAGTTTGGCTAAATCGTCAGAACTAATATTAAACTGATTCTTAATAATCTCTAAAACTTCGATTAAAACACTTTCTTTCTCATTCTTAATCGTTTCAACAATTTTAAGAACCGCTTTGTTTTTAGCAAATTCAACGGCAGAAACAGTTTCGTTTTTTTGAGTCTTCAAATTACCTAAAAATTGTAGAATTAATTCTTTTTGTTGAATTTGAGGACTATTTACCAAAAATTAATCTATTAAAGTAGTATTAATATATAAAAGTTGCTACTTTAAACTAATTTGGTAGATAAATAATCTATCAAGGTAGTATTAAATATAAGAAACGAGCATTAATCAATCAAGACCAGACGCCACCAATGGAGCACATTGGTAGAAAATGTGATATTATGAACCGCCCGCAAGAAGTGAAGCTCCTGCGCACAGAACTTTCAGTTCTTATAGAACCAAAGCTAACTTTTGATAAACAAACTTTCTAATTACAAAAGAAATAAAATTTAATATAAAAATGCGAAAATAAAACAGGCCATTGACAAAACTATTTCAATGACACATTTTTATCTAATGGTAAAAATATTTTTGAGCTTTTTTGGAATACCCTGCAATACCAACAAAGCTAATGGAGCCGCCCAATTTGCCGTACGTTCTACAAAATCCCAAATTGGATCTCCGGCGATTGGACGTGACAATGCTGTAGCAAACGCCCACAATACTGCATAGATTAGCACAAGCCTAATCGGCCAAATAAGCGCCAAAATGGCTACAACTATATCCATTGTTCCAATTATAGGTAGCATTACCCTGGCTGATGATTCAGAAAAACCAAATGCCGTAATAAGTGGTATCCACCCTTGCTTTATACCTAGCGCAAAAATTCCGTGTCCCAAAAAAGAACCAAATACCCCTATTCGTAAAATCCATTCCGCTATTTTTTGTTGTGAATTCATAATACTAAATGTCAATTAGTGATTCTTTATATATTTTACTGAATTAACATCCAAACCCATTTCACTGAATTTAAGTATCCATATTAATAGACCAAAGGAAAAACACAATCTATTCAAAAGAGATAAATAAGAAAAAGGTAACAAAATCTAAACTGGAGCCTTTTCCACAGTTTCTACTTTAGGCAGAGGTATAGGAGAAGGCAGATTTAAATCTCTACTTAGAATAATTGACTGAATATTGCACTTTGCAAGAGCAGTATTTAATACTTGTAAAGTCATTTCTTTTTCAAGATTTTTATTCTTTTTCCAACCATCTAAAGCTTTTTTAACTTTAACAGCATCTTCCAAGATTAATACTTCCCCCACTAAATCTATATGGGCTAATACATCCTTTAAATCACTTGCATAATTAACACCATAATCAAAAGTAACTCTTAAACCTGATTGCTTTTCTGTACCTAACTGTAAATCCTTAGATTCAACTTCTTTGATAACAATGTTGTTATTTATACTGACTTTACCTTGTAACGCTTTATTTTTTTCAACTACAATTTTATTAAAATTAAATCCTACAACTGTCATATTAAAACCTCCCTAAACTTTAATCTAAAAAAGCATAATCTAGTATTTAAAGATTTAGATTATATTATAATTGTTATCTAACAAAATATATAAATGCTGAATGCATTAAATATATTAATGCTTGAGATATATTTTATTTTAGGACTTTTATCATTTGCGGGCATAATCCTGGGTCTGATATTAGGAATGATTGCTCCAGAAGAATTAAAACCTGGAGCTCCATGGTTTATCAAATTAAAAAATACAATATTTACATTATTAATATTAATATTATTATATTACAACATTTATAATCTTATAATAATACCATTAATTATTTTCTTAATATTATACTGGTACCGAGGAACTTTAGGCGAAGAATCATATATGCTTGAGTATAGTATGATGGGTTCGCTATTTGGAATGGGATATTATACCCCCGCCATACCTGAAATAATTGGATTGATTTTTATATATAAAATTACATCAGGAAGTTTGTTAATATACAAAAATAATAATTTCAATTTTTTAATAAAATCAATTTGCTTAAGATTAATATTCTATATTTTGGGATTATTATTACCACTTATGTTTGCGAATGTGTAAAACAAATCCAACATAGCTTAATAAAAGTTTAAGAAAATAAGTAAAAACTACCATTAAAACAATCTGCAAATATGTAAATTTAATTATAAGGCTTGAAAATAAAATGGCTCCTAATACCGCATCAATTTGATCTGCAATAAAAAAATTATGCCCGGGAATAATATTTATTCTCCTCTTAATGAACGATTTAAATAAATCCCCAAACATGGCCCCAGTTGCAAGAAAAAGACCTAATAACACGCTATAATCCTGATATATGATAATACTGTTGATATTAATAACCTTCTGAAAATAAAACATTATAGTGCCAAATAGAATTGCAACCAATATCCCCCTAAATGTTTTATGTGCCCCAAATAAAGAATTGCCCTCCAATTTTATCCCTAAGTCCAAAGGAAATTCTAAAGATTTCAATTTATTCCTAAATAATAATGGCATAATATCTGCTATATAAACAGGAAATAAAAAATAAATCAATTTCAGACTTTCAGCTAACATAGATTATTAAAAATATATTGCTTTAATAAATCTTATCCTATATCTAGCGAAACGTTTATAAATGAAGCTCGGATTTCATAATTCAATGTCTCCGTAGCTTAGCGGTGGAGCGTGCGGCTGTTAAATTGGCGATAAGATTAACTAAAACGTCAATTAAAGAAACCGCAAGGTCCCCAGTTCGAATATTGGCGCCAGATATTTTAGACGCCTGTGAGAAAGTCTGGGCGGAGACGTCAAAAATCTAAGATTTTTGATCGTGCACAGGATTTAAAATCCTGACACGTTTTTTATTTTCACATGAGCTTGTAGCTTAGCCTGGTGGAGCGCACGACTGATAACATTTTGTCAGAGATCGTGAGGTCCGGAGTTCAAATATTAACGCCTGAGGCAAAATGCTTCGAACGTCAGTGAGAAAATCTCCGCAAGCTCATTTTTTAAAATGATACACAAACTTTATAACAAATTACCCAAAAACTATTCTTATGTCTATAAATATTCCTGAATTATGCAAAGATGCCTATATCAATATTGCTTTAGACACTATTAGGCTAGGTAAACAAGCGCTAATTTTTACTAATTCAAAACCTGGCGCAGAAAAAAGCGCAGAAGAAATATCTAAAAAAAATAAAAATAACGAATTATCTGAACTTTCTGAACAAATCCTAAAAACACTGCCTAAACCGACTAAACAATGTGAAAGATTAGCTAAATGCGTTAAACATGGCATTGCGTTCCACCATTCAGGTTTGCACCCCAAACAAAAAGAAATAATTGAAAATGCTTTTCGGGACGGCACTATCAAAATTATCGCGTGTACACCTACACTTGCTGCCGGACTTGATATGCCTGCGTTTAGAACAATATTAAGAGAAGTCAAACGCTACACTAATACTGGCTATAACTGGATTCAAACCCTGGAATATTACCAAATGGCTGGAAGAGCCGGACGTCCGGGTAAAGAAGATTATGGTGAAAGTATATTGATTGCCAATGACAAAAAACATTCGGAAGAATTACTTAACAGGTTCATTTATGGTTCACCTGAAGACATTTTTTCAAAATTAGCCGTTGAACCTGTATTAAGAACATACATCCTTTCATTAATATCAAGTGGCTTTGTAAATTCAAAAAAAGAAATTATTGATTTCTTTTCTAAAACATTCTGGGCTTTTCAGTTTAGAGATTTGGATAAATTAATTTTCATAATCGAAAAAATGTTGCGCCTATTAATAGATTTTAAATTCATCGAAACTTCAAATACAAATAATTTTTCAAGCATTGATGAGATAAACACAAAATTATACATGGCAACAGCCCTAGGTAAAAGAGTTGCAGAACTTTACATTGACCCATTAACAGCTAACCATATCCTTAATTGTTTAAGCCGGAACGATAACCCCTCTCCGCTGGGGTTACTACAAATGACATCGCACACTCTGGAGATGATGCCTTTATTAAAAGTAAAAATGAAAGAATTTGACAGCTACCAAAATGAAATAATTAGATACACTGAAGAATTGCTTGAACCAGAGCCAACAATCTATGATTATGAATACGACGAATTCCTTAATTCATTAAAAACAGCGCTATTCTTTAATGACTGGATTGAAGAAAATTATGAAGATTATCTTTTAGAAAAATATAATATTACTCCCGGGGCAGTGCACACAAAATTAACTATACTTGACTGGCTGCTTTATACCTCCGCCGAAATAGCAAACATTGCAAATTTAAAATCAAGTATTAAGCACATCAACAAAGTTAGATTTAGGATAAAACATGGAATTAAAGAAGAATTAATTCCTCTTTGCAGATTAAATAATATCAGCAAGATAAGGGCACGTAAACTTTACAACAACGGAATCAAAGATTTAGGCGATATTAAGAAAGCTAACTTCCAAACATTAATCCAAATTTTGGGAGAAAAAATTGCATTAAATATTAAAAGCCAAGTTGGACAAAAAATCGAACCTGAAGTAAAACCAACAAAACGTATTGGGCAGATGGGTTTAACCAAATACTGATTCAAGAAAACCTTTTTTATTTTTAACTGTTTTATCAAATTCTTTCAACAAATCTTTCTGTTGTTTATTAAGTTTTGTAGGTATATCTATTACAATTTTAACATTCTGTGAACCTTTCCCATAGCCTTCTAAATTAGAAATTCCATATTCTTTCATTCTAAAAACAGTATTGCATTGAGTGCCTGCAGGGATAGTTAAGGAAGCAACACCTTTCAAGGTTGGCACATCAACATTTGCGCCCATCACAGCCTGCGCATAACTAATAGGCAATTCTAAATAAATATCATCTCCCTCCCTCTTAAAAATATCATGCTTTTGAACATTAATATATACATAAAGATCTCCTTTATTTCCTCCATTTATACCTGCTTCACCTTCGTTTTTAACTCTCAATCTCGAACCGTCATGTATACCACCTGGAATTTCAATTTCAATCTCTCTTGTATTTCTTACTCTCCCATTTCCGCCGCAATTTGAACACGCTTTGCGAATAGTTTTACCATGCCCATTACAGTCATGGCAAGTAGATGATTGCGCAAATATTCCAAAAGGAGTTCTAACCTCGCTTTTAATTACACCTGAACCTTGACACAAACGGCAATTAATAATATCCGAATCAGATTTAGCGCCAGTACCATGACAACTTTTACATGTTTCCATTCGGGGAATATTAATAGTTTTTTTCTTGCCAAACGCGGCATCTTCTAAATTGATAGTTATTTCAAATTCAATATCACTTCCCCTAACCGAAGAACTCTTCCTGCGCCTTTTTCCTCCAAATAATCCATCAAACATATCACCCAAATCAAAATCAAACCCGAAATTTCCGCCTGAAAACCCTGAAAAATCAAACCCGCCCTGTCCTGAACTAAAATTAGTGTCAGCTGTGCCAAATTGATCATACTGCTGCCTTTTTTTATCATCACCCAATACAGATGCAGCTTCATTAATCTCTTTAAACTTTTCATCCGAATCACTCTCTTTATTCAAGTCTGGATGATATTGTTTAGCTAACTTTTTATAAGCCTTTTTAATCTCTTCTTTTGAAGCGTCTTTCCCTAACCCTAAAACTTTATAATAATCTTTGCCCATTTTTTACACCAAATATTTCTAAAATTTCCGATTCACCAGAATAAAGAAGTTCAGTTTTTATATCTGATAAGCCTTGTTTCTCCATATTATAATCCATTTCTCGAGCATAAACATCCGCAAACCCTGAACAATTTGCATGTGAAATTAATAGTTTTCCGCCCGGTCTTAATATTCTAATCATATTTTGAAATTTATTCCCCATGTTAAAATCATTATATTCATAGTCCCGTTCAACACAAGCAGATTCATGTATCATGTTTGAAACTAGAACCATATCAAATGCCTTACTAAATGGCGCAGCTAATAAATCTCCTTGGACTATCCCAATATTTTTACATCCATATTTTTTAGCTCTTTTTTCCAATTCTGATAATGCTATTGCTTGAACATCTAAAGCAACAAAATAAGTTCCAGGATTATTTAATGCAAGATACACTGTTTTAAGTCCAGTTCCTGAACCAACATCTAATACTTTTTCACGCCCTTTAACGCTTTTATCCAGATAAGGAAGAATAACTTTCACGTCGCTAGCGCGAAAACAATCAACATTGCCAAACAAATTGCATCCATAAATCAAATTATACATTTCTCTTTCTAAAGGCACTAAATCACCTGACCTTGAACAAATTAACTTTTCAATTTGTGTCAATCTTTGTTCTACTGCGTCACCCATGCCTTTTTTATTCAAATCAACTAACTCCTCTAATGAAATCTGTTTAATGCCTTCATTCCCAAAATAATCACTTAGCGATATCGTCATAAAAATAAAAATTAAGTAAAGCTATTAAGCTTTACCTTTTTTATCATTTTTAACTTTGAAATCTGCATCAACAACTTTTTCGCCTTTCTTTTCACTAAAAGCTTTGCTTCTGCGCCCAGAACCCTGTTCTTGGGCTTTAGATTCAGATTTAGTTTCGGCATCTTTTTTAGCATGTTGTTCCTGAGCAACTTTTTCGTACATTTGAGTTGCAGCTTCTTGTAAAGGTTTTTGGACTTCTTCAAGTTTTTTCTTAATAGCCTCCACATTCTTTTCTTTGGCTTCCATTAACTTCTTTAGTTCCACAATGCCTTTCTTAGCTTCATCAAGTTTAGCTTGGTCAGCCTTCCCTTCCATGTCTTTCAAAGTTTTTTCTGATGTGTAAATTAAAGCGTCAGCCTGATTAACAACTTCAACTTCTTCTCTTCTTCTAACATCGGTTTCAATGTTAGCTTCAGCTTCTTTTCTCATCTTCTCAATTTCTTCCTTTGAAAGATTTGAAGATGCAGTAATTGTAATGTTTTGTTGTTTACCGGTTCCAAGATCTTTTGCAGATACATTTACGATGCCATTTGCATCAATATCAAAGGTAACTTCAATCTGTGGTATCCCTCTTGGTGCTGGAGCAATTCCAACTAACTCAAATCTGCCTAATGTTTTATTATCAGCTGACATTGCCCTGTCTCCCTGCAATACATGAATACTTACAGCGGGTTGATTATCTGCGGCAGTTGAAAATACCTGTGACTTCTTTGATGGAATTGTAGTGTTTCTTTCAATTAACTTTGTAAAAACACCCCCCAAAGTCTCAATTCCCAAATCAAGAGGTGTAACATCAAGTAATAAAACATCTTTAACATCTCCCCCTAAAATACCCGCTTGAATAGCTGCGCCTACTGCAACAGCTTCATCGGGATTAACAGATTTATCTCCTTCCTTGCCGGTTATCTCTTTTACAATAATTTGTACTGCGGGAATTCTTGTTGAACCTCCAACTAATAATACCTTATAGCCATCACTTGATTCTAAACCAGCATCTTTCAATGCTTTTTCTGTTGGAGCTTTTAATTTTTCAAGAATTTCTGAGATTAAATCTTCAAATTTAGCCCTGCTCAATTCAGTATTAAGATGCTTAGGACCAGACTGATCAGCTGTAATAAAAGGCAAACTAATTGAAGCATTGACTTTTGTGCTTAATTCAATCTTAGCTTTTTCAGCAGCTTCCTTTAATCTTTGCAATGCTACTTTGTCTTCTCTTAAATCTACGCCATGAGACTTTTTAAATTCCGTTGCTAACCAGTCAATCAAAG
The DNA here is from genome assembly GCA_018303425.1 of Candidatus Woesearchaeota archaeon. NCBI lineage: Archaea > Nanobdellati > Candidatus Woesearchaeota > Candidatus Woesearchaeota archaeon. The sequence goes on from JAGVYF010000003.1 coordinate 14,704, forward strand.
CATCATCAATATCATCACCACCTAAATGGTTATTGCCTGAAGTTGCCTTAACTTCAAAAACACCTTCGCTTATTTCCAAAACAGATACATCAAATGTACCCCCACCAAAATCAAATACTAAAATAGTCTGATCCTGAGTTTTATCTAAACCATAAGCCAGCGCAGCAGCGGTTGGCTCATTAACAATTCTTTTAACATTCAAACCCGCAATTGCACCTGCGTCTTTTGTAGCTTGTCTTTGCGCATCATTAAAATATGCCGGTACAGTAATAACTGCGTCAGTAATTTTAGTTCCTAAATAAGCTTCAGCATCTGTTTTTAATTTTTGTAAAATCATAGCTGAAATCTCTTGGGGAGTGTACTCCTTACCCTCAATAATTACTTTGTGATTAGTGCCCATGTATCTCTTAATGCTCCTGACGGTGTTTTCAGGATGAACGATTGCCTGATTCCTTGCTACTTGACCAACAACTCTTTCACCGTTTTTAATACTAACAACACTAGGTGTAGTCCTAGCACCTTCTGCATTAGCAATAATTGTAGGTTTTCCGCCTTCCATTACAGCAACAGCTGAAAATGTAGTTCCTAAATCAATTCCTATTGTTTTTGCCATTTTTTTCTTGCCTCCATGTGAGTTTATTATCTTAAATTCAGAATCACTAAAATACAAAAACTTCGAACACAAGTTCAGAGGTTTTTGTCATTTTAATTTCTTCCTTATGAATTCTTATCTTCTCATTGTAATTAATTAACCGAGATACCTAGGAAATTCTCCAGTTTTACCCTCATTCCCTGAATTCTCACTCTTTAATTTTGGTTTTTCCTTTCGAGTCTCCTTTTCCATTTGTTTTATTGCTTTGGATTTCTCAATTTTACCAAACCTTTTTTCATATTTTTGGACCATGCCTGCCAATACTTCAGCTACTTGTTTTGCATGATAAGGTTCAAGCATTACGATATTATGTTTTAACTGCATAACTCTTGACCCATCATTTGTTCTAGGATCTATTCTTGGCGTTACACATCTAAAGTCAAATATGAATTGTGATGGATTAAAATTAATTGACATATCATGGCTAAAAAATGGTTCACCTTCTACAATTGAAAATTTAATTTGTTGTTCTTTTTGTTCTGTCATATTTTTACCTTTAATCTTTTTTACCTATTTTTACTTTTACGGGCCTTAAGACCTTATCATTAAGCTTGTAGCCTTTTTGCAGTTCTTCAAGTACAATATTGTCCTTATCAGATTTTTCCTGCAATAAAGCTTCATGTAAATATGGATTAAACTCTTTATCTTTGGCATCAATTTTCTTTAAACCGATATCTTCTAATATTTTTACCATTTGTTCATGAATCATTGCAATGCCCGCAATAAAATCATCATTTAAGCATTTGTTCTGTAATGCTAAATCAAAATTATCAATAATTGGTAAAAGTTTAAACATTAAGCTTGAATTTGCAAATTTCATAAATTCTTGCTTTTCATTATCAGTGCGTTTTTTGTAATTTTCAAATTCTGCTTGAACTCTTTGTAATGTTAGTATCAAATCTTTTTTTTCAAAATCTGATTTTTCCTGTAATTCCTTTAACAGCTTTTGCATATCTTCAACTGGAGTTTTTAGTTCAGCAGGATTATCTTTTTTTTGTTTCATTTTAAGCACCGTTGTTGAGTTTAGCTCAACTATGTTGAATTGGATATACCGACTTGTATATAAACTTTTCGGCAAAAGTATTTATATTGATTCAAGTATATTGATTTTAGCCATGATAATCAAACACGAAGAAATCCATTCCGGACCGCTTATAGAACATAAGATTACTATTATTAGTATGCATAAGCCGAGGATTGCAGATATTAATCAAGAACTTCAGTGGTTTGGCACATCATTAGGACTATTTAATTTGAGGGATAAAGACAAATCTTGTTTTAGGCTGTTTATTGAGTTATTAAAAGCCACAAAAATGCAAAATCCAGTTAGCTCAGATGAACTTGCAGTAAGAACTGGTTTAACAAGAGGAACTGTGGTGCATCACTTGAATAAATTGATAGACGCAGGGATTATTATCACAACCAGAAATAAATACGTATTAAGAGCAGATACGCTTAAAGGGCTTGTTGAAGAGCTCAAAAAAGACATGGATGATTCTTTTGAAAACCTTGTTGAGATAGGGGATATTATAGACAATAAGCTGGGTTTGTAAAATTAGGGACCATCAACCCACAAACTTTATATACTATTTCTACTGTAAATAAATAACTAATCCTAAAATTAGCAAATCCAATTAACAAAATAAAAAATAAAGGTGATATTAAAATGTTTAATAAAAACAACAAAGGTCAAGGTCTTTCTATTAATACAATCATTCTGGCTGCATTGGCAGTAGTTGTACTGGTTGTGCTCATTGCGATATTTACGGGCAGATTGGGAATGTTTAGTAGTGTACTTAGTTCAACTAATGCCGAAAAAACTAAAGATTCTGCATTAAATAGTTGTATTCCTATGGATAAATATTATCAAAATATAGAAATTGCACAAATTGAATATAACAAAGATGAAAGTACAAGAGAAAATTTAGACAAAGAGATCCAATTAAAGAATGATGAACTTGCAAAGTGTAAAGGAAATAATATAGTAAATGCTTGTGCTTCAAGTAAGTGTCAATGGGTAGGTAACTAAACTCATTCCTTTTTCTTTTTTATTCTTTCTAATACACTAATTCTGTAATAAAATCGTAAAGCTTAAATATAAACTTAACTTTACAAGTATAAACTAAAATGGATACATATAAACTTGACTTTACTATACTAGAACTAGAGATATTTACTTATCTAAGTATTAGAACCGGAGAAATGTTTAGCCAGAGAGATATTGCAAAAGCGCTTAAAGTATCTCCAACAGCAGTTTCAAATGCGATAAAGAATCTTACAATAAAAGATTTAGTAAAATTAAACAAAACAAAAACAATCAATTTTATATCATTTAACAGAGATAACCATAAAGCGATTGAGCTTAAAAAAGTTGAAAATCTAAAACAGATTTATATTTCAGGATTTTCGGATTTTTTGGAAGAAAAACTTGCAGGATCCACAATAATATTATTTGGTTCCTACTCTAGAGGGGAAGACACAAAAACATCAGATATAGATATAGCCATAATTGGAAGAAAAGAAAAAACGCTTAGTCTAGAAAAGTTTGAAAAAACTCTCAATAGAAAGATAAATTTAAATTTTTATGATTCGTTAAGGGGGATACACAAACATTTAAAAAATAACATATTAAATGGCATTATAATACATGGTAGTGTTGAACTATAATGGTTATAAAAATATTTAAAGAATACATTAATGAAGGAACCATCCGACAAATTTCACCAGATAAGGAAAGAGCACAAGATTTATTTCTCGAATCCGAAAGAAAGTTCAATCTTTTAGAAGAAACCATACAAAAGATGGACATACGTGATGATAATGCAAATGATTATGTTGAATATTGTTACAACATAATAATGTTCTTAATAAGAGCAAAAATGCTGGAAAAAGGTTATATAAGTTCAGGACAAGGAGCTCATGAAGCAGAAGTAGCTTTTGCAAGAAATTTTAAATTAAATGATTCAGAGGTTCGACTTTTAAACCAACTAAGATATTTCAGGAATGGTATTCTTTACTATGGCAAAAGGTTTGATAAAGAATATGCAGAAAAGATTATTAAATTTACACACAAGATATACCAATTGATTAAAAAATAGTATATTAGTTTCTTTTCTTCGTTCTAAATTTTTTAGGGTTTGAAAGTGTCATATTTCTTAATACTTCAAAAACATATCAACGCAATGTATGTAAAAAATCAGATGCAAAAAGTTAGCTTCACTTCCGTGACGACTAATCGCTTCGCTTATCTAACAAGCTGGCTTGTTTTTTCATTATATATGAATAGCCGAACCGAAGCTAACTTTTGATAGGCAGACTTTCTACGTACAACGCAATTATCAAACTCACAACTAAACTAAATTAATCGCGATAAATTAAATATAGAATATTTTTACCCTTTATTTTACCTAACTAGATATTAAAGGGTAAACTAAAGAAATAAACGCCAATAATTGCTTACAAATTCATTGGCAATAAATTCAACAAGTTCTTTGTATTTTACAACATCAAAATCATCAATAGTAAGCTTATCTGCTTGATTAAGAGCAGAAAGATATTTTGCTCTTGTTTTTTGGCTTATTATAATTGGAGGATAACCATGACTCAAAAATATATAATTCATCAAGATTCTGCCTGTTCTTCCATTTCCATCCATAAAAGGATGAATTTTTTCAAATTTATGATGAAATATTGCAGCAAGAACAAGTGGGTGTAATTTTGATTTATAATCACTATAACGCTTCAAAAGCATTTTCATATCAGCAAACACATAAGGTGAAGGAGTTGATTCAAATTGAGACTTAAATACCCTCACGTCTGTAGTTCTATAACCTATCCTGCTATCAATATTTTTTAAAAGTGACTGATGAATTTCACAAATAAATTCATGATTAATATCTTTAGGAAGATTTTCAAAAAGATTCAAAAATACAGTTTCAGTATTTTGCAAATCATATACTTCTCTTAGAGTCTTATCCTTTGGAGTTAAATGTTCTAAAAATAGTTTTTTTGCCTCACGCAAAGTAATTGTATTTCCTTCTATAGATGCAGTATTAAATGCAAATTCAATAACAAAATTTTTTATTATTTCAGCTTTAGTCTCTTTATCCAATTTTTCAAAAACACTATGCCAATGGAGCTTGCATGCCTCAATATTTTCCAGCAAATGTTTTGACAGATATGAGTTTGATTTAAACTTCATTGACTTTACTTTTTCAATAAACCTGTTTGATTCGATAAATCGGTTTAAAGTTTTATATGCCTTTCTAATATCTGAAGAATATTTCGCAGGCATTTTTGAAAGTTTTTCTTTAACTTCATCAATATTTAAACCCAAATAAACAATATCTTTAGTTACGAGACGTTTTCCTTGTTTTAAAGAAGCTCTCAAATAGTAATAGGATCTTCCCCCTTTAATTTTTACATAAATATATACCATTATATTCAAAAATTTAAACAACTATATAAACTTACCCTTTATTTTTCAATATTTTTATTTAAAGGGTAAACATCAATTTGATACTAAACTAACTCTATGCAACATGCCAATTTGTACGTGATAGCTAACGTCAATTCGTGAAGTTATCTATCCACATTCTATGTAAGCTTAACTTACATTATATTAGAATCATAACAACCCCTGAATTTACATTTCACCGAAAATTATATAAAATTGAGTTAATGTCAGTTAACTATGGTAAATATATAAACTCAAGTTAACAGGTTTGCAACAAGAAATACTAAGACTTCTATTCATTAAATCGGGCAAGTCCCTAAATCAATTACAAATTGCCCGTTTTTTAAAAGTCAGCCAACCAGCAATTATGAAATCCTTACCCAAATTAGGACAAGAAGAATATATTAAGTCTTCTCAAGATAAAGAAACTAAAAGATGGTCAATTGGATTAAACCGAAATAATCCCCAAATTATGCAATTAAAAAAAATTGACAATTTGAGATTAATTTACGAATCAAATCTGGCAGATTATTTAGAAGAAAAATTTGCTGAAACAACAATTATCTTATTTGGAAGTTACTCAAGAGGAGAAGATATAATCAATTCTGATATTGATATTGCAATAATTGGTAGAAAAGATAAATTGATTGACTTATCGAGTTATGAAAACATTTTAGAACGAAAAATCAATATAAATTGTTATGACTCATTGAAAAATATAAATAAACACTTAAAAGAAAATTTATTCAATGGCATTTTACTTGCAGGCGGGTTTGAGATATGAAAGCGATACTAAATTTTGGAGAATTTATAAAAGAAAATATTGTTAAAATACAAAGCGTTGACAGTTCAAGGGCAAATTTTCTCATCCATGAATCTATAAATAGTTATAATAATCTTAAAGAAAAAATTGAAAAAATAAAACTAACAGATAACAATGCAAATAATTTCATAAAATCAGGTTACGATATAATTATGGAAATAATTCGAGCAAAATGCTTCTAAAAGGTTATAATGCATCAGGTTTTAGTGCGCATAAAGCAGAAGTATCATATATGAGACTTCTTAAATTCAATGAAAAAGATGTGCAATTTGCAAATCAGTTAAGATATTTCAGAAACGGAATGTTATATTATGGGACTAGTTTAGATAAAGAATATGCAAAAGAAGTAATAAAATTTACAAAAAAGGTTTATAATACTCCCAAGATTGACAATCTCTAAAACCCATTATCAATTATTCTTATTTTATAATACAATTCACAAACCAATAATCTATATTAATAGTCAAAAGCACTAATTTCTATACAAGCTTTTGACTGCGGAATGAACGCCAGTCATAAACAGGTAGAAAGACAGCATTATATTCCAATTAAAATTATAGGTGATAGTATAAAATGGGTTTAATTTCAACAGTAAAAACATTATTTGTAGGTAAAACCTTATTCTACCCCGGTTGCGTTACAAAATATAAGTTAAAAGAAATCAAAAACAATTATCTTGACATCCTGAATGAATTAGGATATAAAGTAGTAACATTGGAAGATGAGTTATGTTGCGGACTGCCGGCATTAAACATGGGCTATAATGAAGACTTTGAAAGGCTAAGGCATGAAAACATTAAACTGTTTGAAAAGCACCATATTAAAAATATTATCACAAACTGTCCGGCTTGCGCATCAATGTTCAAAGAAAACTATAACATACCTACGCAACACGTTACTGAAGTCATCCCTGAACAAGACATTACTGAAGATAGGGGCGAAGTTTCATACCACGACCCTTGCCATTTGGCCAGAAAATGTAATTCTACTGAACAGCCAAGAAAACTTATCAAAAGTTTAGGTTTTAAAATAAAAGATAACCTTAACCAGGGCAAAGAAACCAGTTGTTGCGGTACAGGACACATTGACTTTGATAAGCCCTTATGTAAACAAATAGCTGAAAAAAGGTTAAAAGATTTCAGTACAAGAAGAATTATCACTACCTGCCCACTTTGTTACAAACACTTGAAAGATGGCGTAGAAGAAAATGAAATTATTGAATTAAGTGAAGTGATTATGAAATGAAACTTATAGAAAAATTGTCTGAAATTGTTGGTGAAAAAAACGTTTCAACAAAATCAGATGATTTAAAAAGTTACGCAACCGACGCTTCACAATTAGAAGGAATAGCCGAAGCAATCGTCTGGCCAACAGAAATTCAGCAGATTAGACAAATAATCCGTTTAGCTAACATTAGAAATTTTAACATTGTGCCCAGAGGAGCTGGAACTTCTTTAGAAGGCGGTACAATACCTCAAAATTCAGTAATTCTCGATCTTAATAAACTTGATAAGATTAAAACCTTGCACAGAGATGAACATTATGTTGTCGTTGAACCGGGAGTCACTCTAAAAAGATTAAACGAAGTGCTTTCAAATTACAATTTATTTTTCCCAATTATCCCTAGTTCATTTAAAGTGTGTACTATCGGGGGAATGGTTGCCAATAACAGTTTTGGCAACTACTCTTACCGATTCGGTAGAACAGCCGACTGGGTAATAGAACTTGAAATACTTGACGGTTCAGGTAAATTAATCACAATAAAAGACCCGGCTAAAATCACCGGTACTGAAGGCGTAATGGCAATTATTACATGCATAAAATTAAAGCTTGTCAAACCTTTTAAAACTATATCAAATAACATCTTCACTTTTAACAACGCAAGTGACATGTTAGAAAAAATTAAAGAACTAGAATCCGACGATTCAGTATTATCAATGCATTATCAAAGCAAAACATGTTCAATGCTATTAAAAGAACCTGAATCGCATAAATTATTAGTTGAATACAGTTTAGAACTGAAAGGCGAAGCCGGAACTTTACAAAATCAACGAAATATCTTATTAAAAACATTGCATAAGACAAAGCACCACATTGTAAAAAATGTTCTGATTCCAAAACCATCTATTCCATTATTTTTAAAATTTATGCGGCAAAACAAGATTGCAGCAACCGGGCACATTTCAAACGGAATTTTCCAATTATATTTTACCAACATGCAAAAAAAAAGAGTGCATGAAACAATAGAACACATTAAACATTTGCAGGGCTTACCGTTAAATATTGGCATTTCTAATAAAAACTTTATTTCTGAAACAAAAAAAGAAGAAATGTTGAATCTTAAGAAGATTTATGATCCTGCGCATATCTTAAACAGGGGTAAAATAATATGAGTTTCCAAAAATGCAACACCTGCGGACTATGCAAAGCAATTTGTCCTGTTTATAACATAACCAAAAACGAAACTAAAAGTCCAAGGTCAAAACTAGTCCTGATTAAAGAAAATTTACTGAGCGAACAATTTCACGAATGTTTAATGTGCGATTCATGTAAACATGAATGCCCTTCAGAAATTGACATTCCAAAAGAAGTTAAAAAGGTTAGGACTGTTTTAGTCAATACATTTCAAGAATCTGATGAAGGCAAAGTAATTATGAAAAATCTAAGAGACAAAGGCAATATTTACGGAATTTAACTTATTCTTAAGAAACATTTATATACATTAAAATAGATTATTTTAAGATAAAGAGAGGTAATGGAAATTTTAAACTAATTTTCTGACCTCTTAAAAAAAAGGTGATTGCATGGCATTTACTATGGAAGAAATAAGTCTGTACATAATTCTGGGAATTTTATTTGCGATAGCTTATAGTTTAAAAAGAATTTTTTTATTAGAAACACAGATTGCAAACATTGACAAAAATATTCAAAACATGATAAAACCTAAAAAGATAATAAAACCTAAGAAAAGATGAATCTGCAAAAAGTTGTTAAGGATATCAAGACATTAAAAATACAAGGAGCAACTAATATTGCATTAGCTGGCTCAAAAGCTCTTAATTTAGTAGCGCAAAATTCTCAGCAAAAAACTAAAAAAGATTTCCTTAAAGAAATTAATAATGCCCAATTTTTACTTGTTAACGCAAGAGTAACCGAACCTAAGCTTAAAAATAGTTTAAAATACATTCTTCTAAAACTCAGATCAAGAACAGTACCGGAATTAAAAGAACAAATTAAACAAAAAAGTGAATACGTGCTAAAACATTTAACAGAAAGTAAAGATTATATTGGCCATATTGGTTCATTAAAAATTAAAAATAACATGATAATCTTTACGCATTGCCATTCATCCACTGTTATCAAAATCCTAAAATATGCAAAAACTAAACATAGAAGATTCTATGTCCACAATACTGAATCCAGACCATTATATCAAGGCAGAATTACTGCAAAAGAACTAGCCAAAGCAAAAATTCCGATTCAACACTATGTTGATTCTGCAGCTATAGAAGCATTAAAAAATGCAGATATTATGTTAATTGGAGCAGATGCAATCACGGCAAATGGTGATATCGTGAATAAAATAGGTTCAAGATTATTTGCAGAAACAGCTGAGCGTTATAATGTTAAGATTTACGCTTGCACAGATTCATGGTCATATGACCCGGAAACAAAACATCACAAAGAAAAAATTGAACAACGTGATCCTTCAGAGGTATGGAAACACCCCCCTAAACACGTAAAAATTATTAATCCTGCATTTGAAGTCATTCCGGCTAAACTTGTTGATGGAATTATTTCAGAACTAGGCTTTTACAAACCAGAACATTTTCTGCATAAAGTAAAAAGAAACTATCCTTGGCTCAGATGAGCCGTTGTTGTTTAAATAACCCTATTAACTCATCAAATACTAACCCTTTTTGTTTTGCAATTGCAAACGTAGCGCTAAACCCGTTAGGACTTTTATTTAAATCTTCAATATTCAAGAAATACCACTGATCATTATCAAAACGTATACCTATCCATGGTTCAACTCCAAACTTTTGAGAAAACTCTTGCAGTTCTAAAATTTCAGTACGCTTAAAATATTTTTTTCTTTCATGAATAGCCTTACATTCAATTGCTAATCGGCGTATGCCATTCCCTGCCAAAACATCTGGTGAAGGATAACTCATCGAACCAGAACCTGCAACTCTAACACCTGCCCAGCCTACCCCCCAAAACATATGAACTAATTCACGTTCAGCGTTCGTACCCTTCTGTTTAACTTTCACAAAAAGAATAATGTATAATAAGTTAAAATAGATTATTGTGCTACAGATTAAGTTTCATATAATCATCCGCGCATATGACATTATCAAAATACATTGCCGCGTCATCTTGCAATGGCAAACTATTTTTATACCTTTGAGAAAAATGTGTTAACACAAGCTTTTTAACACCCGCTTTATTCGCTAACAGTGCTGCATCTTTAGAAGTCATATGTTTATACTTTTCACCTTTTTCAGCAAGTTCACTTGTATATACTGCTTCAGAAATTAAAATATCCGCATCTTTTGCAAGTTTGATTGCGTTAGTACAAAGTGCAGTATCTAAAATACATGAAACTTTTTTACCTTCAACAACAAATGTAGCATTTTTTACATTAACCTTTTTACCTTTATAAACGATAGATTTGCCTTCCTGCAATTTCCTTAAGTGCGGCCCATCAAGAATATTATTTTTCTTTAAATATTCGGTATTTACTTTTAATTTATTTTTTTCAATAAATGAATAACCTAAACAGGGAATGCCATGATCAAGTAAAGCGCATTCCAAAATAAAATCTTCATTTTCAAAAAAGGTTTTTATGCTTTGGGGGTTTAACTCAACTATTTTTAAACCAATTTTCACATCAAAATAACACGATTTCAATAAATGCGACATATACTTCTTTGTACCATTCGGTCCATAAATTTCAACTACCGACAAATTATCTTCATTACCCAAAGTTTGAATTAATCCAATCAAACCGCCAATATGATCCCCATGCCAGTGGCTAACTAAAATTTTGGTAATCTTGGTTCTTTTAATGCCAGTAATATTCATTTGTCTCTGCGTCCCTTCACCGCAATCAAATAAAATTCCCTCAGATTTATAACTAAGAAAAATACCCGATACATTCCTTTCTTTTGTCGGTACCATTGAAGAAGTACCTAAAAATGTTAGTTCCATTTTATTCGTAATTGGTGAACTTGAGTTCGCCATGTTTTCCCCGGGCTTTTATTAAAAGGCCGGTACCTAAAAATGTTAGTTCCATTTTATTCACGACTGATAAGCTTTATGCTCACCTTATTTTGATCAAGCTTTTTTAAAAGGTTATATTAATCCACTAATAATAACAAATTAAAATGAAATTTATAAACTTAACTAAATATAGCTTGTAATAGTTACATTTATAAAGCAATTTTCATACCTTTCTTAATATGAGTAAAAAAGAAATTATTAAAGCAACTTTCATGAATGAAAGAGTATTAACTGAAAATACGGATTTAGCAAGAGAACTCTATAATCAAGGCTCATATGGTTCAATTGTTGACAATAAAGTACAACTTTCATTGGTTGAAGCTCTTTATCTTATGGAAAAAAAAAGAGTTGAAGTTATGAATGGTAGGAACAAAGAATTTGATGTTGCAAAGTTCATTAAAAGATCGCAAAAAATTGAAAAAACTTTTTGGATAAGATACTGCGTTTATAAGGACATGAGAGACAGAGGATATGTGATTAAACCAGCTTTAAAATTTGGAGCAGATTTCGCTGTCTACGATAGAGGCATTAAACCTGGAGAAGACCATGCAAAATGGATTGTTTACCCTGTGCATGAAGGAACTTCATTAACATGGTACGAGTTTGCTGCAAAAAACAGGGTTGCACATTCTACTAAAAAAAGACTTTTGATTGGTATTGTGGGCGACAGAGACGTTACTTATTATGAAATTAGGTGGGTCAGGCCTTAGAAATTCTATTTATTTAATTTAATTTTAATATTGATCATATAAACCATTTGTTTCATTAAAATATATAAATTTACATTATCATAACTTTGGATTTAATTCTGAAAATTAATTACTTTATAAAGAAACAAATTAATGCCCGATTAAAATAAACCAAATTTAATCTTTACAGTTTCGAAATCCTTATATAACTATCAAACCTAATTCTCATGATGATTACACAAGAACAAATTCTCGATTTTGTACGACTTAAAGGACCTGTTTTACCAATACATATTGCGCGAGAAACAAAACTTAGCATGCTTTTTGCAGGCGCATATTTAGCTGAGCTTACTTCAAGCAAAAAAGTCCTAATCTCTAAACTGGTAGTTGGTACGTCACCTCTTTATTATGTGGCTGGACAAGAAGCAAAATTACAAAATTATTCTAAATATTTAGAAAATAAGGAACAGGAAGCGTTAAATCTTTTAAGAGAAACTCAGATTTTGAAAGACAAACTGCTTGAACCGGTTGTCAGAGTAGCTTTAAGAAATATCCCTGATTTCGCTATACCGGTGAAAGTAAATCTAAAAACCGATTCAGAGCTTTTCTGGAAATGGTACCTTATACCAAACAATGATGCAGAAATAATGATAAGAGATTTTATTAACCAAAAAATGGAGGAAGAAAAAACCATAAACGCCGGGCTTTTGCAGCAGATACCTGAACCGAAACAAGAAATCATTGAAAAAAAATCTGAAATTCAACAAAAAAAAATAGAATTAATACAAGAACCAAACCCCGTTGAAAAGTCACAAAAAATAATTAAGAAAAAACAGTTAAAGACTAAAAAAGTTGTGCAAAAAGAATTAATTGAAAGAGCAACTAAGCCAATTCAAGACAATATAGATGTTAATGACCCATTATTTGATAAGGTAAAAATAAGTTTTGATGAAAAAAGCATTATCATCAATAGTTGTGAAATTATAACTGCAGGAAAAGAACTTCAACTTGTTATAATAATTCCCACCATGATTGGAAATTTGCCCTATTTTTGTAAAGTCAAAAGAAAGGTTAGAAGTACTGAAAACGATTTATTTGAAACAATGCTTGCTGCGCAAAAAAAAGGTTTACCTGGACTGTTTGTTTCAACCGGCACAATTAACAAAAAAGGTAAAGACCTCTTAAATTCTCAATCAGCCACTATTCAATTTTTAAGCATAAAATAATTATCCTTTCATATTAATATTAAAAATGGGCACAAAAATATTTGAACTAATATCTAAGAAAGACATTGAAATAAGCGAACTAAATAATAAGATCATTGTTGTTGACGCTTCGCTGTACCTCTACCAATTTCTTGCAACAATTAGGCAGGCAGATGGTTCATTATTGACAGATTCTAAAGGACAAGTAACAAGCCACCTGGTCGGATTATTTGCAAGAACTACAAGCTTAATGGAACAAGGTTTAAAATTAGCATTTTGTTTTGATGGTAAACCCCCTGCGCTAAAATCACGAGAACGTGAAAGAAGAAAAGATATCAAGATTAAAGCGCAAACCGAATATGAAGTTGCAAAAAAACGTGAGGATATTGAACTTATGAAAAAATATGCCGCCAGAACTTCTAAAATAACTCCTGAAATGATGCAAGAATCTAAAGATTTACTTACCGCCCTCGGCTTACCGGTAATACAGTCCCCTTCTGAAGGAGAAGCCCAAGCAGCATATATGGTCAAAAATAAAGATGCTTATGCTGTAAGCACAAATGACGCAGATTCATTGTTATTCGGCGCACCAAAACTCATTAAAAATTTATCTATAAGTCAAAAGAAAAAAATACATGGTAAGTCTGCCTATTCGTCAGCAAAACCCCAGCTTATTGAACTAGAATCAGTACTCAAAGAACTAAGTATTAACCAGGATCAGCTAATTACGCTTGCAATACTAGTGGGAACAGATTATAACTATGGCGGAATTAAAGGCATAGGCCACAAAACTGCTTTAAAACTTGTTAAAGAATATAAATCTGATTTTAAAACATTATTTGAAAAAATAGAATGGGATAAATTCTACAATTTTAGCTGGAAAGAAATATTTGACACAATTAAAAATATGCCTGTGGAAAAAAAATATGAACTTAAATGGGATTTGCCAAACATTAAAAAAATTAAAGAAATTTTATGCGAAAGACATGATTTTGCTGAAGCCAATATTGACAATAAGCTTGCAAAAATCAAGAGTAAGTCTCAACAAGGATTAAATAAATTCTTTTAACCACAAACTTATTAAACCAATTTAATTATTCTAAAAGAAATGATAGTATTAGAAGTTCCACTTAAAACAACTGAAAAAGTAAAAAAAACATTAATCGCAAAAGAATTGATTGACCATAATTATAAACCGCTTAAAGATAATAATTTCTTTTATTTCCCGCTTAAAAAAGCAGTTAAAATTCCCAACACCAGATTGATTGACAAAAAACTAGAACCCTTCCAAAAAAAAGAAACTAGCCTTAAAGAAAGATTAAAATATTATCTTACTAAAGAAGAATTAAAACTATTAAAAACCAGTTATGATATTATTGGCTCTATTGCAGTTATTGAAATACCCCCTGAGCTTGAACCAAAAGAAACTATCATTGCCGAAGAACTGTTAAAACTTAATCCGAGCCTTAAAACCGTTGTCAAAAAAAAGAATATCCATCACGGCACTTTCAGAACTCAACAAACCGGGCATCTCGCAGGTAAAAAAAATAAAACTTCGATATATAAAGAAAATGGCATAAAATTAAAAGTTAACCTTGACAAAACTTATTTTTCAATACGCCTGGGAACAGAAAGAAAACGTATTGCTAAACAAGTGAAGGTTGGAGAAAATATTTTAGTAATGTTTTCAGGCGTAGCTCCATATCCTTGTATATTAGCAAAAACTACAAAAGCAAATTCAATAGTCGGTATAGAAATAAACCCGTATGCCCACAAACTGGGGCAAGAAAATATAAAACTGAACAAAATAACAAATGTAACCCTAATCAATGATAATGTAAAAAAAGCCGTGCCCAGACTGAAACTAATCTTTGACAGAATCTTAATGCCCCTTCCAAAAACTGCCGATGAATTCTTAAGCACTGCATTACAAGCATCAAAACAAGGCACAATTATACATTTCTACGATTTTCTGAATGAAAACAAATTCAAAGAAGCATGTGCCAAAATCAAAGATACTTGTAAAAAAGCAAACTTAAACTGCAAAATTCTTAAAACTGTCAAATGCGGACAGCATGCGCCAAAAGTTTATAGGATTTGTGTAGATTTTAAAATAGTCAATCGAAACCCGACACCGCCAGTTACCGCTTCGTTATAGACTAATAACATACTCATCTTATTTTGTCGGGTTTCTCATACCCTCATTTTCCACTCACTAAATAATTAAAAGATAAACCACCTGTGAAACACACTCGTAGAAAATGAGATTTTAAAATATCTATTTTATACCCTTATAACCTTATATCCGATACACACATAAAAAACTTCTTTACTTTTCTTTTTAGATCCTTCGGGCTTAGAGGTTTTGACAAGTTTAAATTCTTTTCGTAACTCGCGCAAAAAATCATCTCCTTCTTTACTTTGAAAAATTTTACATAAGAAATTGCCATTACCTCTTAATACATGAGTAGCAATAAACCATGCGCGTTCACAAAGCACTAAACTACTTTCTTGATCAACAAAAGTTTGTCCCGTAGTTTTAGGCGCCATATCAGAAATTATAACATCAAACTTAGACTTATACTTTTGAATCTCCTTAACAATATCTTCATCCATCACGTTTTTTTTAAGAAAATATGCGCCTTTAACATCTTCAACATCAGAAATATCGACTCCAAGCACATATCTGCAAAACCTTGACAAATACTGCATCCATGAACCTGGTGAAGCCCCTAAATCTAGAACACTATCAGTAGGTTTAACAAATTGATATTTTTTAACAATATCTTTCAATTTAAATACAGACCTTGCCCTGTATCCTTGAGCTTTCGCCCGTTTGGTAAAATGATCTTGCATAATATAGATAAAATCACATGAATCTATAAAAGGTTTTCTAGTAATAAAACAAAATATGGCCAAAATATCATACCTCAAATTAATTATGGTTTTACTAACCCTATTTTTCATATGGAAAGGCATCAAAGAATTTTATAGTCAAAATCCTGAACTATTATTTGACAACTTCCTAACAATAGCCTTACTTTTGATATTGCTGTTTCAATACAGCAAATGGAAATTTAACAAATTGTCAGTAATAATTGCATTATCAGCATTAGGACTGCATCACGCTAAATTGTATGGCACATTTTTTTATTCAATTCCATTTGACAGGATAATGCATTTTGTAGGGACGTTTGCATTGGCTTTAATCATTTATCAGATGATAAAACCTTCACAAAAAAATGTATTTACTACTGCACTTATCACAATTTTAATTACAATGGGCCTGGGCACGATAATTGAACATCAAGAATTTATAGGATATTCAATCATTGGAGAAGGTGAAGGTATTCTGGGCTATGGCGCAGGCGACTGGGGAGAATGGAACAATATTTCTTGGGATTTAATATATAATACTTTGGGCGCGATTGTTGCAGCACTATTATCTCTGCTAAGCTATAAAAATATTGAAAAATAAAAAATCTAATTAACCTAGTACTTTCATAAAATCAGTTTCTTCTTCTTCACATTTAACTTTGGTTACGGCGCTAAAAAAATCTTCTTTTCCAACTTTGCCCCGATTATCACGAATAGCGAAATATCCTGCTTCAGTACATACAGATTTAATCTCTGCGCCTGAAAATCCATTCATTAACATCGCAATTTCGGCAAGATCCACAGACTTATGTAATTTGATATTCTTTGCATGAATCTTTAATATTTCATATACCCCAGCATCATCTGGATTAGGAACCTCAATTAACCTGTCAAGTCTTCCTGGACGAAGAATTGCCGGATCAAGAATATCCATCCTATTGGTGCACCCTATAACTTTCACATTACCTAAATTTTTAAACCCGTCAAGTTCAGCTAAAAACTGCATAAATGTTCTTTGTACTTCTCTTTCCCCGGAGGTACCAAGCTCAACCCTCGTAGCAGCTAATGCATCAATTTCATCAATAAATATAATTGTTGGTGCTTTCTCTTTTGCTAACTGAAATATTTCTTTCACAAGCTTAGCTCCTTCACCAATAAACTTTTGCACTAATTCAGAACCCACAATTTCAATAAATGTTGAATTTGTACTTGCAGCAACTGCTTTAGCAAGTAAAGTTTTCCCTGTTCCGGGAGGGCCATAAAGTAATATTCCTTTAGGCGGCGTTATACCTATTTTCTTAAAAAGCTCAGGTTTTAACAACGGCAATTCAATAACTTCTTTAACTTCTCTTACTTCATTATATAATCCCCCAACTTCATCCCACGAAGTTGTTGGTTTTTCCATAATAACAAATTTTTCTACATTAAACTTTTTATTATTGTCAAGCTTGCTTATAACAGTTAAATTCTTTTGCTCAACTAAAACCGAATCACCAGATAAAAGTTTGGGGCAATCAGATGCAATATTGACATGAAACATATTGCCGTTAGGAATTTTAATAACTGCATTGCTGCCGTTAATCTCCCTAATTTCACAAACCATTAAAGGATTTTGTCTATATCTATCTAATTCATTTTTCAACTGAGAAACAGTTTCTCGTAAAATTCTGTTTTCTTGTTCTAACTGATTAGTTTCAGCAGTATATGTATACATGATTTTTGAAATTTCATCTTGAGTTGTCATATTGCCAGCCTTGATTTAGTATATTAAAAGAGATGTATTTTTAAATGTTTCTTATAATTCTTAAAATTTATTAAAATAATCTATAAATGATTATTTTCTGAATATATAACAAATATCCCATCATTAAGATAAAAACCAAATAATATTAATAAAAATTTATTTAAAATCTCATTTTCCACCAGTGTCTTTCACTGAAAGTTTATCTTTTAATTATTTAACTAATGGAAAATAGGGCCTTAGAAACCAGACAAAGCGAAACAAACATATTATCATAAATAAAGCGGTGACTGGCGGTGTCGGGTTTAGATTAACAATTAAACATATGCCTTAATTAAAATAACATTGCAATTACTTTTTCTTTTTCACAGGCTTATTTTTGGTTTTCTCAAGTCCTTCTTTCTTATCTACAGTTGAAAGACGTTCCGTATATTTACATTGAGGATATTTACTGCATCCTAAAAATTGCCCATAAATGCTTGACCTTAAAACCAGCTCACCAACACATTTAGGACATTTCTTTTTAAAGGCTCCTGACAAAATATTTTTAGCTTCTTGACTTGCTTCGACAGATAATTTTTTAGTTGGGCAATCGGGATTAATGCAAGCCTCCCTTGGCCTTTTGCCTTTATTAATTACTAGGATTAAAGGATAATTGCATTCTTTACACTTTTTATCCGTAGGTTGTACTAGCCCAAAACTTGGAACTGAAAAGGTAACCTTGCATTCCGGATATTTTGAACACGCAATAAACTGCCCATATTTGCCTCTTTTCATCTGAAGCTCCCCTTTACACGACGGACATTCTCCAACAAATGCAGCCTGCTGCATACTTTCACGGTTAGCAGAAAGCAATTCTTTTCCAATATTATTTTTATTTTTATTAAATTGTTCAAATATTTTTAGTAAAACTTTTTTAGCTTGGTCAAGTATCTTTTTTTGATTGCTTTTTTTTTCACGTATTTTTTCCATATCAGTTTCAAAGTCTCTAGTTAATTCTTCATCAACAATTGTAGGACAGTATTTGGAAAGTGTATCAACCATCCTTATACCAAGTAAAGTTGCTTCTAAAGATTTACCCACCACATAACCTCTTTGTACAAGCGTATCAATTATACTGGCCCTAGTAGATTTAGTGCCCAGATTCCTTTTCTCCAGTTCTTTTATTATAGAACTCTCAGTATAACGTTTAGGTGGCAAAGTTTCTTTGTCCAGTTTTTCAATCTTTTTAACTTGAACCTTATCACCCTCATGCAATTTAGGCAACTCTTCTTCTTTAAATATTGCAAATCTTCCATATAACACATGCCAGCCTTTTTCCAGAGTTGTTGTGCCTTTTGCTATAAACATTTCTTTATTACAGTCAATTGTAAATTTCAATGTTTCCCTTAATGCAGCTTCACCAAACACCGCTAAAAATCTCCTTACGATCAAATCATATAAATTTTGATTTGGACCGGTTATGGCTTTAGGAACAATACCCGTTGGAAAAATGGCCGGATGCGCGGCATCATTCTTAGGGCCTTCATTCGGTTTTAAAGTTTTTAAACTTAATAACATTTTAATCTCTTTTGAATAACCAGATTGTTTAGATAAATCTGATAATATTTTTTTATAACCAATTGCAACTGGCAATTTCTGAGATGATGTTCTAGGATATGAAATATACCCCGAAATATACAAATTTTGAGCAACTGACAATGTTTGTTTAGGGCTTATATGTAACAACCTATAAGCTTCAACTTGTAACGAAGTTAAATCGAACGGGAAGGGGGGATTTTGATTAAACTTTTTAGATTCAACTTTAGAAACTATTGCGGTTTTAATACCCTTAACTTTCTTCATAACGTTATCTGCTTCTTTCTCGTCCCAAAATATATCTTTTTCATGTAATGCAGTAAGATCTTTTTGCGCATGGCCTAATAAGGAAATTTCCCAATATGGCTCAGACTTAAACGATTGGATCTGTTTTTCTTTATCAACAATTAATTTTAATGCCGGACCTTGAACACGCCCAGTTGACATTACTTTGAAAGCGCCTGCTGATTTAATAGAATCAGTTAATGCTCTGCTAAGGTTTATACCGAAAAACCAATCTAACATATGCCTAGTTTCACCTGCTTCAGCTTGTGGCCAATCGATATGCGGTGAAGCGGTTTCATAAGCCTTAACAAGATCCGGTTTAGTCTGTGTAGAAAATTTCATACGTTTCGCATCTTCTTGACCGGCAGCATATCTTACAACATTCAAACCTATAACTTCCCCTTCAACATCATAATCGCATGCAACAATAAATGTTTTAGCCTTTTTTGAAAGTTTTTTTATAATATTAATGAACTTATTAGTATTAGATAAAGATTTGTCAATCTCAGAGGTCGGTACCCATTCAATATCAAATATTGGGTATGTCCACTTCTTCTTTTGATCTTTTTGGGCTAAACCATATAAATGGCCAATTGCAGAAACAACAACAATATCTGTTTTACCGCGCGTAACTTCATAATAAGAAACCCCTTTATCATTTCGTAATATTGGCTTACCGTCTGCCAGAGCATTAGCCATATTTTTTGCAGCAGAAGGTTTTTCACAAATAATTAATTCATATGACATAAAATTAGTAAAGAAAGAAGCCTTTTAAAAAGGTTTCGTATAAATAACGTCCTTGTTTAATCAAGAAATAAAGTAACATTTTTTGTAGTATTTAAAAGACTAAACACTGCATACATATAATGGGCGCTGTCCAGAGTCATTCAGATTTAGCTATAACTGCAAAAACGTTCTTGGCTACTTTATGTTTCAAATTATATACTAATATACAGACAATGAACTTTCTGGACAGCGCCATATAATGACAAATTATATAAACATAATAAGCGATTAACTCAATTGATATACCAATATTATAAGAGAGGAAATTTTCAATGCTTAATCAGATAAGGTATGATATAAAAAATATCAACAGGTTTAAACAAATTTTGTCAGTATTTTTTGCAGAAGGTTTTGGGTATTTAATTGATGAAACTCCATTAAAAACATATATTCCTTATCACGAAAGAATTAAAAAAACAATTTTAAAAGATAGTGAGAATTCATTTCCAATAAGAATACGAAAAGCATTTGAGAAATTAGGTCCAACATTTATCAAACTCGGCCAAATCTTAAGTTTAAGGCCAGATTTAATTCCTCCAGAATATGTCATAGAATTTGAAAAAATGCTTGATAAAGTTCCAACTTTCTCAGGTAAAGCGGCTATAAAGATAATTGAAACTGAATTAAAAAAACCCATTAAAGAAATTTTTTTATCATTTGATGAAACCCCATTTGCTTCTGCATCCCTTGCGCAAGTGCATAGAGCTGTGCTTTTTAATAAAAAAGAGGTTGCTGTTAAAGTCCAACGTCCCGGTATTGAAGAGATCATGAAAAATGATTTAGAAATAATGAAATATATAGCAAGAATTCTTGATAAACATTTCAAAAAATATAATTTTCATATTACAACTATAATCACTGAATTTTCTCGCTGGACTGAATCAGAATTAAATTTTTACGTAGAAGCGATTAATGCCGAAAGATTTAGGGAAAATTTCAAAAATAGTAAATTAGTTTATATCCCTGAAATCTATAAAAAATATACAACCCCTAAAGTTTTAACAAGCGAATTATTAAAAGGTATAAAACTAAATGATATAAATAATCCTAAATACAAAAATATAGACAAAACAAAGATAATTAATAATGGATTTGAAGCATTAATACTGCAAGTTTTTAAATACGGATTTTTTCATGCAGACCCGCATCCCGGAAATTTTGTAGTATTAAAAGATAATAGATTGGGAATTGTAGATTTTGGGATAGTGGGTGAGTTTGATAAAAGATTAAAACATAAAACTTTAAAAATCTATAATGCCATCATAAATCAAGATTTAAAAAATATTGCCTCCGGAATTCTCTCGTTAGACCCTCGAAATAATCAAATTGACATAAATGAATTTGAAAGAGATTTACGTTATGTGATTTTTCCTATGCAACTGGACTCATTGAATCATACTCAAATAACTGGATCAATATTAAATATATTAAATATTGCGATGAAACATCAGTTAAAAATACCAATAGATTTCGTATTATTTGGAAAAACCTTAATGACCATTGAAGGAATTGCAGTTAAATTTGCTCCGGATTTTAAAATAAAAAAAGAAAGTGTAAGGATAATAAACAAACTATTGCATAATAATAATTGGCCTAAAAAAATTATAGAAGAAATCAAAAACCATTCTTTTGACCTCGTTGAAATGGAAGATGGGTTGCCCGATTATACCAGAGATGTGCTTGAACGTTTAAGATCAGGTAAAATCAATGTTGACCTTGAAAATAATAATGTTGAAAGTTTTGTTAATGAATTCGAAAAATTTTCAGGAAATCTGTCTTTTGGCATAATTATTGGGGCATTAGTTATTGGTTCATCACTAGTTTTTACATTAGAAGCCTTCAGATATTTAGCAGTAATAGGATACTCATTATCGCTGATTTTAAGCATGTGGCTAATTAAACGAACAATCTTTACCGGTAATGAATAAAAAGAAAGTTTTAAAAATATAAAAATAAATATACTCTAAAAGAGGTGAATTCATATGATGAAAAGGAGAATAAAAAGAGCATTTAGACTACTTCTTAGTCTTACTAAAAGAGAATCCCGCAGAATTGCCCAAAGCAAAGAAGCAAAAGAATTAATGAGCGAATTTAGAGAAGGTGCAAAATTAGGAGAAGCTAAACTTGCTAAAGGAGTTAGAAGTGCCAGAATAAAAGGAATGGCTCTTTCAAAGAAAGTTATAAAAAAAGCCAAATCTGTAGGTAGAACAATAAAACATAAAGCTGTTGTTAAAAAAACAAATAAGCGAAAAGCTATAAAACATACCGTAAAAAGAAAAATTGCACAAAAAAAATCTAAAAAGAGAAGAAGATAAACTGAAAAACCAAGTTTAGTGAACAATAATCTTTATTTAGATTTTCATATTATTTTTGATTATGCTAGATTATAATAAAGTTATTAATATAATTAAAAATCATAATTTTAATAAAACCAATTTAACAGTAAGTCATATCATTCCCGATAACCAGACATACCCATTATGTTTTATTGATGGAGGAAATTCTGAGATTATTTCTAGCCCAAAACTTTCATTACAAGCAATAAAGATTGTGGCAATAATATTAAAAGAAAATAAGATAAATAAGATTATTATTAAAAAGGAATTGGTTTTAATTAAAGCAAATAACTCAGGATATGAAATAGAAATCATCAACAAACAAAAATTTAACATTGTTTTATGCAAAAACATTCATGAAGTGGGAAATATAATTAGAAATGCCCTGGAACTAAAAATGTATACGCAAATGCAAGGCATATTTAATGGTTTAATTATTAAAGACGGTGGATTTGAAGCATTTACTGAACTCGAGAGAAAAGAAATTAATGGATTAAATACGTTTTGTGGCCTTTCCAAAACTTCTGAAAACAAAGATAACTCTCTATTTAATTCAATATCTGGATGTTGGTACTTGGAAAAAGAAAAATATTATATTACAAAATTAAATTCTCATTCTAGTTATTCTTTCAAGCTTGAACTTAAAAATTTAGAAATTAACAGAGTAATACAAAAATTGATATCTAATTCTAAAGATTATATTTACCCCGGTTATCCATACGGATTAATGCTTGTTGACAGATTGGCGCGAGTAAGTAATCAGGAAATTTTAAATTTGAAAGTGTATTTAGAAACAAAATTAGGTAAAGATTGGGAAAAAATTAAATTTTTAGAAAATTCAATCAATGCCCATCAGCTCCTTGATAATCTAGTTTTCTAGCATATTTATGAAAACATATATAAATGAGTAAATCTAATAAATAATTGTAGTAATACATTTATTACTATTTTTAAAAAAAAGGAGGTAAGATATAAATGGCCAAAAAAAGTCGCGCAAGTAACAAACCCGGGAGATATTCATTCTTAGCTGGAATTTTAATCGCTGTAATTGCAGGATTATTTTCTGACATCATCAGAGTGGAAACTGCAACATTCATACTAGCGGTTTTAGGTTTAGTTGTAGGGTTCTTAAACGTCACTGCTAAAGAAGTTACAGAATTTTTGGTAGCTGCTATCGCTCTGTTATTGGCAGGCGTTGCAAATGTAACTGTTAGTTTAATTCCAGTCATTGGAAGTTACTTACAAGCAATTTTAGTAAACATTACAACATTTAGCGCATTTGCTGCATTAATAGTAGCTATTAAATCAGTAGTTATGTTAGCAGAAGAATAATTATTCAAATTTTATTTCTTTTTTTATTTTTTTGTATCTATCAATATAATTTCATTCAAAATAGATAACTTTTTAAATGATTTTCTTATCCCAATACTAATTAAACTAATACAAAACTAAGCCCCTATAATATAGTCCCCAACTTTTAATAAAGCTTGACTAAAACAAAGCGACCTAAAACAAATTTAAGTCACTAAAACAAACTACGCCTCTGTAGCATAGCAGCTATTGCGTCGGCCTTGTAATATACACAAGAAAGCCGAAGGTCGAGGGTGCAATTCCCTTCAGAGGCTTTATACATTTTTAATCAAAAAGACGAAGAAAGGTTTAAAATGACCATACATCCTTTAAAAAAAGAGTTATCACAAGAAGCTTGGAAAAAAGCAGAAGAAATAGAAATATTAATTAATGCACAATTAAACCCAATATGTAGAAAGATTCAACATTACAAATCAAGAAGAGAAAATATAGAACCGGACATATACACTAAATTCTATTTCTGTATCAATTGGAGTTATAAAACAAAATATCATTCTTTTATAGGACGCCTCGATACAAAAATACATGATTTAGAAACAAAATTAGATAAAACTTATCAAAAATTACTTGATAAACATGGACCAGCCTTATCTAATTCACTAGCTTGCATCCTCGGTATTTTTGATAATTACCCGCCAGCAGGTTTAAAAAATGAATCTTATACAATTAATTAATTCTCTATTACAACAATCTATTTAAGCAAAAACTTCCTAAAAAATGAGGGTGATAATATGAAAATTGTATTCCTCGGGTCTCCGGGAGTAGGTAAAGGGACATACGCAGACATTCTTTCAAGATATTATAAGATTCCACACATATCAACTGGAAACATATTTCGAGCAATGAAACATGATAACTCTGAACTAGGCAAAAAAGTAAAAGCGCTCATAGAGGCAGGACAATTTGTTGATGATAAAACTACCTTAAAAGTAATAGATGATAGGCTTTCAAATCCGGATTGCAAAAACGGATACATTTTAGACGGTTTTCCTAGAACTTTATATCAAGCAAAACATTTTATTAATATTGATACGGTGCTAAATTTTGACGCAAATGAAAAAAGAATTATTGAACGCTTATCTGGCAGAAGAACTTGCCTAAACAAATCATGTCAAGCAATATACCATATAAAAAATAATCCGCCAAAAATAAAAGATACTTGCGACAGATGTGGTGGTAGTTTAGTGCAAAGAAAAGATGAACGACCAGAAATTATTAAAGAAAGGTTAAGAATTTATGAAGAAAAAACTAAGCCTTTAATCACTTTTTATAAACCTAAAAATAAATTGCATGAAATTAATGCAAATGGGAAAATTCCGGAAATTATTGAAGAATGTAAAAAAGTTCTCGACTTATTCAAATAATTGACGGACAACTTCAGTCGCATAACTTCCTTTGCCTAATTGAAAATTTAAATTTAGAGTTTTTCCTTTTTGTTCCATATTAAACTCCTTAATATCCATATAAATCTTACGATTATCACCTTCAGCACTTAAATCTGGCAAAGCCCGAACAATAAAATCTCTAAAATTTAATCTGTCAACCTTCATTATCCGATTAACAATTTCCTTAAGCTCCAAATTTTCAATATTTAAACCAAACCCTATCATCGGAACTTCAATATTTTCCCCCGGTTGATTATTTTTCAAATAAGATTTAACGGTTTCATTCCACATATAAGATTGATAAGAATTCACATAAAGTTTTAATAACTTTTTAGGCATTAATTTTAAAGCATTGACAAAATCATTGGGCTTTTTGTCTAAATATGCTTCCAATTTTCTAAAATAAAAAGAATCACTTTTTTCAATCAATTGTACAGCAATATTAAAATCACTTTTTATAAGAGATTTCCCAATTGCTATATTATAATCGGAAAACCTTTGTTCACCAAAATAATTAATAAAATTATTTTTCTTAACTGCTTTCCGGATTACATTTCTTAAAACAATTTTAAACTTATTTCCATCAAGTTCTCCTAAATGTAATGGTTCATCTCTATAACCAAAAAACCTTAAGTCTATATCTTTAAACTTTAATTTTTCAATTTGTACCCTGTTTTTACCTTTTATAGAAATTAATTGTGTAGTAATGGCAACCTTGTCTTTAGTTCCGGCAAAATTGATAAATTTAGGCTGAGTATGCAACGCTTTTGCGATATATTCTATGGCTTGCAACGTATTAAGATTTGTTTTCTTTAACCAAAAACATATAAACTTTCCATCTTTAGAAGGTTCAACATTTGTAACTTCTTCAACTACAAAATCCTCCGGCTTTTCTTTAATTGTATACATATATATTGAGTTATCTATAAATCTTTATAAAGCTTCCATAAAATTATAAGTGCATGATATCAATTATAGGTGGCGGACCGGCTGGAGCATATTCAGCTTATTTACTTTCTAAAGAAGGCTTTGATGTTGACATTTATGAAGAACATGATACTATTGGTCAGCCAGTCCAATGCACAGGCATAGTAACTTCTGCTATAAAAGACATTTTACATATTAAACCAGATATAATTGTTAATAAGATTAAAACTTTAAAAATCATTAGTCCTGAGCAAAAAAGATTAGAAATTAAATTAAAACAACCAGACCTTATCTTAAACAGAACAAAATTTGATCAATATTTAATTGAAAAAGCAATTGAAACCGGCGCAGGAGTATTTCATAACCACAGATTAACTGGAATAGAAAATAAGAAATTAAAATTTTCAATTAACGGCGAAACTAAATATGTGACTCAAAATAAATATATTGTCGGCGCTGACGGACCTTTATCAGTTGTTGGCAAAAGTATGGGTTCCGGCATCAAAAATTTTTTTATAGGTTCACAAGCAATAATAGAAGGTAATTTTGAAAAAGATATAGTTGAAACTTTCTTGTTCAAACAAGGTTTTGGATGGGTAGTTCCGGAAAATGAAAAAATTGCAAGAGTGGGAATATTTAGTTATAAAGAAAGTGGAACGAAACTAGATCACTTGTTAAAAACAAGTTATAACAATGCCAAAATAATCGAAAGACAAGGCGGTTTAATTCCAGTATATGATCCATCACTTAAAACTTATCAAACCAATACATATCTTATAGGAGATGCGGCAGGCATGATAAAAGCTACTACAGGCGGAGGCATTGTCCCTTCATTGCAAGCAGCAGAACAACTTACAAAAAGCATCAAAACAAAACAAAATTATGAAACTTTATGGAAACATAAACTTGGTAAGTCATTAAACTTGCATCTTTGGACAAGAAAAATTTTAGACAGGTTAAATAATAACTCATTAAACAAACTGGTAAGTCTTTCAAATCAAGATAAAATCCAAGATATCCTTGGCACGCATAACAGAGACCAAATATTACAGATGAGTCTTAAAATGTTATCAAAAGAACCTAGATACTTCTTGTTCTTAAAAGATATTTTAATTAATAATTCTTAATACATCTAAACATAATTAATTGACAATGAAACTACTCCGGATGAACCCACAAATACGAAAGATATATAAGGTTAAATATCTAAATATTAAAAAAGGTGGAGTATATGAACATTAAAGATATTACAATTCTGACAACATTATTATTAATTTTTTCAAATTTGGTAATTGCAGCTGAAGATATTACCGGCGAAGCAACTTATGGAACAATTGAATTTAGCAAACACTGGGAAAAATTATCAGCTGTTGAGCCAACAAAATTCCTTGCTAATAATGAAGAATTTAACATTAGAGAGATTTGGATTAATGTCAATACAGAAACTGAAAATTCCGTATTCAAACTTATAAAACTACCCTACAGACCTGTAACAACCCCAATACTGAATACAGAAAGCTATCAATTTTATGAATTCAAAACATCTAATATTTTAAAAAGCAATACTAGAACGTCAAAAATAATATTTAGAGTTAAAAAAGAATGGGTTGAAAATAATTCTATTGATGAAGATAATATAAGATTAAATGTTTTCAAAGACATTGATTGGATAAAATTATCTACAAAAAAAAGAATCTCAATAAATGAAGAATTTTATGAATTTGAATCTGATGTCAATGAATTTTTGCAATATTATGCAATTTCAGCTCCAAAAAAAGTATTTTATGATGAAAAAACAACTTCTGAAAACCCTGAAACTATTAAAAAAACAGAAACCATATCTGAAAAACCCGCGAAATTAGAAACCTTCGATAAGGCAGGCTGGATAATATCATTTCTGCTTTTGTTAACATTGATTTATATTTTTTACCAAAAAAACAATAAAATCAATCATCAAAAACATAAACTTAACTAAACCGCATTAATGTTACTTTTGTATCTGCGCAGCGGCACATTACTAAATTTATTACTACCGTAACATAATTACGGTTTAGAACACTACTATAACATAATTAATGTTTAAAAAAATCAAGACCACCGAAAGCCTTATATAATTTCTTAGAATAGATAGGTATAATAGTTAGACTGTTAAAGGTGAAAGATTGAACCACGAACAACTTCTAAAAAAACATGATTTTAAGCAAGAAAAAGCTAATGCTAATTATTTAGATGAACCCGATTTAGCTTTCCCACAATCTATTAAAAGATACAAATTAGTTTTAGAATCTTATGGAATGAGTATAGAAGAACCATACTTTTGGATTCTGAACATGCTACGTGAAGGAATGCAATACGTTGATATTATAAAACTTAAAGATGTGTTCACAGCAACAGAAACTTCGTCATTCTTTGGTTTAACAGGCACAAGATTAGAAAGACAGCAAACTCTTGCAATGCAATATCTTGCGCAGATTGGCAAATTCATAAAAGAACTTTTTGGTATGATTCGCGAATTAAAAACAATTGATTTAAGGCTTGAAATGTATACCGAAAGCAACAAAAAATTTAGAAATAACGAAAAAGATAAAATCGAAAATAAAAATTTAAACAGGTCTGAAAGCCAATCTGCAGAAATCGCGTTAAAAAACTTATGGATAGAATTAGTAGAAGGCGGCGCTAAAAATTCAAATTCAGTTTTTGGATTAATGTGTTAAAATCAAAACTTTATTCTTATTTTTCATGGAAAGAAAAAAGTTATTATGAATATGTAAACCGAAGAAAATTCATGATAAAATATTTAAGACAACATTATGAAATAATCAGAACATACATGAACTGGGTTCGTCCTTATTTAACACAGGCAAAAAGATTAAGTTCAGATTTAGAAAGAATAAAAAGTCCGGATTTAGTCGGTGCTTTTGAACAGTCAATGATTGAAGTTGAGTTCCTTGCAAAGAAAAAAGGCGCCCCGCATAATCGGTGTATACTTGTCCATTTCCTTTACAAAACAAGGCCCGCTTTAGAGTTTCATAAAGAAAATTATCAACATAAAGGAGCTATCCATGTTGGAAGAGTTGAAGTAAGTTTTAGGGGTTATACGTGGAAAAATGAAGAAATTGATGCATTTAAGAAATTAAGGGAAGATGAAGATTTTGAATTATTAGGTTCAGTTGATACTTCAATCAGCGCTGCAATGGAAGTGCTTAAAGATGATTTAAAAGCTTATTTAAAAGAGGCGGGGCTTGAAACATTCAAAGAAGACGAAAAAACTGCAAAAGAGAAAGAAGAGGATAAACCTAAACCCCCCAGACAATCATTGTTTGAACCATTTACAGA
Organism: Candidatus Woesearchaeota archaeon; assembly: GCA_018303425.1. Taxonomy (NCBI): domain Archaea; kingdom Nanobdellati; phylum Candidatus Woesearchaeota; species Candidatus Woesearchaeota archaeon. Next base: position 44,437 of record JAGVYF010000003.1, read on the forward strand.
ACTCGCTAAAGCAACAATATCGCCACTCAAAATGATGGGCGAAGGTTTTGCTGAAATGGTTGGAATAGACCTTTCAAGAAAAGTAGAAAAAGCTAAACCTAAAAAAGAAGTTGATGCAGAAAAAACAGACAAAAGTAAAGCCGAAAAAGATGTTCAGATGACACTTTACCTACTTTTCAACTTATACAAAAAGGCCCATGGAATGGCCTCATTCTAAACCAATAGAAAATCAATTACAAGAAAGTTAGCTTCACTCCTATGAGAGCTAACCATTTTGTTTATTCAACAAATATAGTTTGTCTTTTGCCATAGATGAATAGCTTAACAGAAGCTAATTTTTGATAAACCGGCTTTCTAAATATTATTCTATGTAGTATCAGGACATTATTCTAAGCAAATTTTATATAGTCCAAATAGAAGATATAACTAAATGGTAGAAATTAATCTGGGCTATTATCATAGCATGGACAGAGAATATGAAATGTTAAATAATTTACAAAGTGAAAATAGAGCAAGTAAAAACATGTCTAAACCTTTATTAAGCATTGAAGAAATAGGTACAAGTGTTACTGAAGGGAAACCGGTACAAGGTCAAAGATTAAGGCAAACTGTAACGGCTGCAATGGGCCGGGGAGTTAAAGAGATTGAGCTTTCTATGCAGGCAAGCAACGTGTTTGAAGGTCCTGGCAGTTACAGCCCGGAAGAACGTGAAGAATTAAGAGAAATGGCCCGCATAAATCAGGTAAGATTTACAAGTACTCATGTTAGTCCTGGAACAGTTGGAAATTTATCTGGCCTAGGACAAAGAGGATTTTCTGAACAGGAAAGACAAAGACAGCTGGGTGAAATTAGAGAAGCTATCCAGTTCGCAGGAGAAACAGCGCTAGGCGGAGCAATTGTTGTTCATACCGGAGAATTTCCAAGGTCTATCTCAAAAGCAGACAAAGACGGAACTCTTTTTTCAGAATTTGCAGGCGAAGAAGGAAAAAAAGAAAGGGTGCATCATCTTATTGACAAAAAGACTGGACAAATAATCCAAACAGTGAGAGAAGACCAGGTGAACTACGATTTTTATTATGAAGGCTTAAATGGCGAAATGGTTACTGATGAAAAACTTGCAAAAACAGAAACTATAGCTGGTGAAAAAGTTCCAAAATTGTATGTAAACGAGAAAGGCGAATATGAGTCATTTAAAAAAACTTGGAATTATTACGAAAATCAAGCCCATAAAATACAAAAAGAAACAGGTAAAAATATTGACCCGGGTAAATTATTTTTTGATGAAACATTAAAAACTCAGATGCAAAAAGCTAACAGCCAATCGCTCGATTACCAATCAAGATATTTTGAGGCCAAAGAAGGCGCAGACAAAGTAAAAGAGGAAATAAACAAAATTAAAGAATATATTAAAACTTATCCTGCAAGTGAAGAATTAGAAAGAATAGAAGATCAGATTTCAAAAATCATTTTTATCCCTGAATCTGAAAAGGGCAACAAAGATTTAATTTTAAAAAGACTAGACCAGCAAATTAAAAATAATGAAAGAAAAGTAGAATCGTTTAAAGAAGCAACGATGTCAAGTCAAAGAAATATAAAAGAACTTGAAAGAGTGCAAGAAACAACTGACTCAATTAGCAATTATGCAAAAAATAAAAGTATAAACTCTCTAGCTAGTTTGGGGATAGATGCAATGAAAGAAACACAAAAAGCCGAAGCAAAATTTGGCAAAATCCAAAAAGTCCGAGACATTTTTATTGCGCCTGAAAATATATTCGCAGAAATGGGTCATGGCAGCCATCCTGATGAACTTATTGAACTTGTACAGGAATCAAGAAAAAGTATGGCTGAGCGATTACATAAAGAACAAAATATTGAAATGTCTGAAGCAGAAAAACTTGCAAACAGACACATTAAATCAACATTGGACACAGAACATTTAGGTATGTGGAAACGTTATTTTCAAAAAAAACCTGGCGAATCTGAAGAAAAATTTGATAAAAGATTCGAAAAGTGGTACCTTGAACAAATAAAAAAATTGGGTGAAGCTGATGTTATAGGTCATGTGCACATAGCTGATACTTTTGGTTACTCTCAGAGCCAATTGCCTGCTGGACACGGGGCGATGCCTTTATATGACGCAATAAAATATCTAAAAGAAAAAGGATACAAAGGAACTTTTGAATCTGAAGGCTGGGGAGATCCAGTAAAACAAGAAACATCAGCATGGAGTTATTTTGGAAGCCCAATATACTCTATAAAATCATCCAAACCTGTGCAATTCGGCCAGGTTCATCAAGGTTATTTTGCCAGCAGATCCCCTTATAGAAATGTAACTCCCCCATATTACCCCTCTGAAGATTGGCAACTATGGAGCGAAGTACCTTTAGATTAAACAAAAATTATTCCGGCATTGCAAAAATCTTTCCCATTATTGAATGAACAATATGAGCATTATCATATCTGAGTTTACTCTTAGTATTCCAGTAAATAATATTTTTATCATTTAAACAACCCATATGAAAGAATTTCTGCAAAGCGGTATTGACCACAAATAATATAAATCAAACCTAAATTATAATCTAAAATGGAAAAACTAGAAATTAAAAGTTGGATAGATCTCGGATATTTACATACCCGGATAATTTTCGAAATAGTGGGCAAACCAAAAGAACATATAGAAGAAACGATTAAGAAATATGTTGAAACTATTACAAAAAGCACCACAATTAAAATGATTTCAAAAGAAATTGCAGAGGCAAAAGAACAGGAAATTCCAACAGAAACAGGCGGAGAGGAAAAAGAAAAAATATGGAGTACTTTTGCCGAAATAGAATTCCTTATTAAAGGTGTTTCAAACCTTGTAGGATTTTGCTTTGATTACATGCCCGCTTCAGTTGAAATCCTGGGTCCTGATAAAATCATATTTAATCACCATACAATTACAGATTTTATTAATGATCTACAAGCGAAACTCCATAAGATGGATGCTGTATTAAAAAATCAAAATAACGAAAATATATTCCTAAAAAAGAACATGCAAACAACAATACTAAACCTTTTACTGGTTTCATTGCATAATAAAAAATTAAAAGAAGAAGAATTATCAAAACTTTGTGGAATCCCTGAAGAAGGTTTAAAACCATTCATTGAAATATTATTAAAAGACAATAAGATTAAAAAAGAAGAAGAGTATTATTATTTATCATAAAATGACACAAACCCCTAAAAAAAAAGTGGAAGCAGTATTATTTACAATCGGCAAACACATATCTTTAAATGAAATCAAAAAATTGTCTGGAATTACTGAAGATAGCCTTCTTAACCAATACCTTAATGAGTTAAAGGAAGAATATGAAAAAAATGATTCATCGCTCCGTCTTATCCAAGATAACGAATTTTGGAAAATGGGAGTTAAAGAAGAATATTGCGATATCGTAGAAAATATTGTTAGCGATACAGAGCTAAGTAAAAGTGTAATGGAAACCCTAGGGGTTATAGCATGGAAACATCCCGCGCTCCAAGCTGATGTCGTACACATTAGAACAAATAAAGCATATGACGACATAAAAGAACTTGAAGAGTTAGGCTTTATTTCAAGAATTAAATCTGGAAGAACCAAAAAAATAAATTTAACGGAAAAATTCTTTAATTATTTTGATTTACCTACACATAAAAAAGAAAAAGAAGTTCTAAAAAATTTAGTCCCTGAAAATATTAAGGATAAAATAGATGAAACTGAGATTGAAATTCATGAAGGAGAAAAAGCGGTTGAAAATCATAAAATTAAGTCAGAACTGCAAAAACAAAAGCAGGAACAGCTTAAAACTTTTAATGATGCTGAAAAAGAGATTCATCTTGCAATTGAATCCATAAAAGAAGAACGAACCTAATAATTGATATTTCTAAATTTAGGGGTTATAGACGCTATAACCCCTAAATTTAACACCAAAAGGCTTATAAATAATGCAATTTTCTAATTTAATAAACATTAAAATTATAGGTATAAAATGGAAGAAGAAATTGCAGTGCAAAATCATGCAGAAACAGGAAATGTTGTTCTCAAATTAATTGAAAATGAAATGAAAAAATCTTATCTAGATTATGCCATGTCTGTTATTGTAAGCAGGGCTCTACCGGATGTGAGAGATGGTTTAAAACCGGTGCATAGAAGAGTTCTTTTTGCAATGAACGAAATGGGAATGTTCCACAACAAGCCTTATAAAAAATCGGCAAGAATTGTGGGAGAATGCCTTGGTAAATATCACCCTCACGGGGATTCAGCAGTTTATGATACAATGGTAAGAATGGCCCAACCATGGTCATTAAGATATATTTTAATTGATGGGCAGGGCAACTTCGGAAGTGTTGATGGTGATAATGCCGCTGCAATGAGATATACAGAAGCAAGGTTAAAATCGATTGCAGAGCAATTATTAAGCGATATTAAAAAAGAAACAGTAGATTTTCAACCTAATTTTGACGGTTCATTAAAAGAGCCAACTGTTCTGCCTTCGAGAGTCCCAAATTTACTTGTTAATGGAACAAGCGGAATTGCAGTAGGAATGGCTACAAACATGCCTCCCCATAACATTGTAGAAGTTATTGATGGCATTATACATTACATTGAAAACCCCGAAGCTTCTGTATACGATATAATGCATTATATTAAAGGTCCAGATTTCCCGACAGGAGGAACCATTTTAGGAAACGCAGGTATAAAGCAAGCATATTTAACTGGCCGTGGAAAATTAATAATAAGAGCAAAAGCTGAAGAAGAAGAAAAAAAAAGTAGGAAAAATATCATTATTACGGAATTACCTTACCAGGTAAACAAGAGCGCTTTAATTGAGCAAATTGCGGATCTAATAAGAGATAAACACGTGCAAGGCATTGCCGATCTAAAAGATGAATCCGATAGAGAAGGAATGAGAATTGTTATAACCCTAAAAAAAGATGCAAATTCAGAAATTGTTTTAAATCAGCTTTACAAACATAGCAGACTGCAAGTTACTTTTGGTGTTAATTCATTGGCGCTTGTAGATCAACAGCCAAAAACATTAAACCTGATACAAATAATCAATCATTTTATTAATCACCGTATTGAAGTTGTCACAAGAAGAACACAATATGATTTAATAAAATCAGAAGAAAAAAGTCACATCCTCGAGGGATTAGTAATAGCATTAGAAAATATTGATTCTGTTATAACATTAATCAAAGCTGCAAAATCTGCAATTGAAGCAAAGATAGATTTAACTGAAAAATATAATTTAACTGAAAAACAATCTCAAGCTATTCTTGATATGAGGTTGCAGAGACTTACAAATCTTGAACAAGACAAAATCAGATATGAACACAAAGAAACAATGTTATTGATCAGTGAATTAAAATCAATTTTAGATTCTAAGATTAAATTAATGGATATTATTAAATTTGAACTTAAAGAGATAAAAGAAAAATTCAAGGACGAAAGAAGAACAAAAATCAACGAAGGCGGAGACCTTGAAATTGATAACGAAGACCTAATTGAAGAAGAAAAAGTCGTTGTAACTATAACCCATAAAGGATATATCAAAAGACAAAGTATGGATTCATATAAAACCCAAAACCGCGGCGGGAAAGGAATAATTGGTACAAGCACAACGGAAGAAGATTTTGTAGAGAATTTATTTGTAGCGTCAACACATTCGCATATGCTCCTATTCACGGATAAAGGCCAGTTGCACTGGTTAAAAGTGTATATGATACCCGATGGATCAAGAACATCAAAAGGCAAGGCTTTGATCAACTTAATCAGGTTAGATGCAGATGAACGTATTACTGCAATGATTCCAGTCAAGGAGTTTAACCGCGATAGTTATTTAGTCATGATAACAAAAGATGGCACTATCAAAAGATGTTTATTAAACTTATTTAATAGACCGCGCAATGGCGGGATAAGGGCCATTTCATTAGATGCAAATAATCAACTTGTTAATGTTTTAATGACTTCCGGAAATAATGAGGTTATGATTGCTACAAAGAATGGAATGGCAGTAAAATTTAACGAAAAGGACGCAAGATCAATTGGAAGAAATGCCCGCGGAGTAAAGGGAATTACTCTTAAAAAAAATGATCAAGTAATTGACGCAATAATTTGTGAAAATAATGAAACGATATTAACAGTCACTGAAAAAGGTTATGGAAAAAGAACTCCGGTTTCAGACTACAGAATAGTTAGAAGAGGGGGAATTGGAGTAATTAACATAAAATGTACTGAAAAAAACGGCAAAGTTGTTGCAACTAAATGCGTTAAAGATAAAGATGAAATTATGATGATTTCTCAAAGCGGAATCATGATAAGAATAAATGCTAAACATGTTCCAAATATTGGAAGAAATACTCAAGGAGTAAGGCTAATGCGATTAAATCAAGGTGATGCAGTAAGAGCTATTGCAAAAATAATTCCAGAAGACAATCCTGAATCTGAAATAATTCAAAATAAAGATCCAATTCAATCATCAAACATGCCCCCTACCAATGAGGATATCATGCCAATAAAAGAATCTGAATTTAAAAAAGAAGCAGTTCCAGAACAGATGCCAGCAGAACCAAAAAATAACTCTGAAATGCCGAATTATAACCCTAAGCCCAATCCTGAAAATGTCCCTACATTGGAAGAATTAAAAAAACGTCAAATGATGAAGGCCAGATATTAATATGAAAATTATAGCCTTATGTTTTCCTGGAACAGAAGATATCTGCGCAACTGAAATAAGAGAACTATGCGGTGTTGATTCTTCACAACATGAAAGCGCCGTAATTTTTGAGTTAAACGAGGCTAAAGTTTTAAATTATTGTTACATGTCGCAGACTCCAACAAAAGTGCTTGGTTTTTTAGGTATGCTAAAATTTAATTCACTTGAAGAAATATTAGATTATGTTAAAAAAATTAAACTGATAGGCTGGACAAATAAAAATACAACTTTCAAAGTTAAATGTACTCGTTCCGGAGAACATAAATTTTCAAGTGAAACTATTATGCAGGAAGTTGGTGAAATATTCTATGAAAAGGACCAGTTAAAAGTTGACCTTGATAATCCAGAAATTTTAATATATGTTTATATCCATGATAATAATTGTTATATAGGGATTGATTTAACTCTGTTAGACCTTTCAAAACGTGATTATAAAATGTTTTCATCTGCTGAAACCATAAAAGGTCCAATTGCATATAGCATGGTCAGAATTGCGGATTATAATGAGAAAGATGTATTATTAAACCCTGCTACAGGTTCAGGCGCAATTGAAATTGAAGCCGCATTATTTATGCTGCAAAAATCGGTCAACTTTTACAGAAAAAATAAATTCTGCTTTGAGCGTTTACTTCCTTTCAAAGAAACGTTTTACGAGGGCTATTTTGATGAACTGGATAACATAAAAACCTGTAAACTTAAAATTTACGGATATGCCAGTCTGCTTTCTCATGTGAAATATGCCCAAAAAAATGCAAAAATTGCAGGTGTAGATAAGGATATACATAATACAAAAATTGATATTGAATGGCTTGACACAAAGTTTGAAAAACAAACAGTAAACAAATTAGTAACATACCTGCCTTGTCCTTCTAAACGCAGATCTGAACATGAAATAATAAAAATATATAAAGAACTTTTTTATCAAATAGAATATATTTTAAATCAAAATGGTTTATTTGTTGCATTGACGCAAAAAAATGAGCTTCTTAAAAAAATGGCTGAAGAAAACAAACTCCGGATGATTCATGAAAGAATAATTATGCAGGGCAAAACTAAATTCTGGCTAAATGTATTTGAAAAACAGGCTTCATCCAAAAAATAAAAATTACACTGGAAACAGAACTCCGAAATATTTTTAATTTTTATGGTTAAAATCAAGAATCACTGGTAAAAACTAGCGGCATGACTGGACATTGGCAACGCTAAAACTGTGTTATCCCTCAAATATTTCGCACTTGTTTAAAGTATGATAAAGCTGTTGCTTTATCCATGAAATTAATAATTAAAAAACAGGTGCGTATAGTGAAAAGAAAACAAAATAGATTGTCATCAGCTTTAATCGCTAAGCAGTTTAATATTTCAAAACGCAGAGTGGAGCAAGTTTGGAGCTATTTCTGTAAAAATACCGCATATCTCCCGATACAAAAGCCAGGAAGGAAGCCTTATAGGAAGGAAATCCCTAATCTAAAAGATAGGATACTTAGAATCCATAAGAAGCATAATTTTGGTGCTACTTATATTGCGAAATTTTTACGAGATAAACTTAAAATACCAATCTCAAATAATTATATTCATCAAATATTGCTTGATGGGGGATTAGCAATGCCAAATAAATGCAAACAAAAACGTAGAAAACCTTGGGTTAGGTATGAAAGGAGACATAGCTTGTCTGCGGTACATATGGATTGGCATTATAGCTCTAAATTGAATAAATGGATGTGTGCAGTATTAGATGATGCTTCAAGAAAAATTATATCTGGTGGGGAGTATGATAACGCATATGCAAGTCATTGTATAGATATGCTTGAAAAAGCATATGAGAAAAATAAACAGATAATTGGCATTAGGGAAGTGATTACCGATCATGGATCTCAATTTTTTGCAAATAAAAAGAAAAACGATGGAGACCAATCTGAAAGTAAATTCCAGGAATACTGCAAGAATAAAGGAATTAATCATATTTTCTGTAAGTATCATCATCCACAGACAAATGGGAAATTTGAAAAATGGAATCATACCTATGAACTACATAGATATAGGTTTAATTTTTTTGAAGAATTTGTCGATTGGTATAACAATCGACCTCACGGAAGCCTTAATTTTATGACTCCGGAACAAGCGTTCTGGTTCAAAGCACAAGATATTATTTTAGGGTGGTTTTTTAAATGGGCAGAACTAAATTAAAGATGCGAAATAATTACGAGATAACACAACGCTAAAAAAAAACAGCAACCTTTATAAATAATCCGAAAAGCATAAACCCTGAAGTAGAAAGTTACTTAACCAACGGTAAACTATGAAAATTCAAGTGTTAAATCACTGAATTTTAAAGTTCACTGAGGAAAGTCCGTCCACCCCATATTTTATATGGAAGTAATTGCTCATGAAAATGAGGCGGAGCAATCTGCGGCTCTGGGTAAGAAACACACGGCCATTAAGAATAGGAATGATGTGCGCGAAGCATTGGGTGACCGATGTTAGTTAACCCACAGACGACCTTAATGGAAACGATGAAATCCGAACCCCTTTTGGTGCAAGTCATGTTGACGCTTAGTTGAATGTTAAGACAGTCTGTTCGACACTTTGTAACGAAGACTGACAAAAGACGGCTTATTACTCTCTACTTCAATTTTTACCCAAACTTTTAAAAATAGCAATATATTCTTATAATTAACATGACACAAGATAAAATTTCAATGCCTTCATCACAAAGCGGTTTAGTGCGTTATTATGAAGAATACAAGTCAAAAATTTTATTCAAACCTGAACACATTATTCTTATTGCTGTTATCATAATAACTATAGAAATATTGCTTCATACATATGGCAATTCATTTTTGGGGTTATAAACAATATGTTTCCAGGCATGAATCCACGAAAAATGCAGCAGATGATGAAACAGTTAGGTGTTAAACAAGAAGAAATCTCTGCTGAAGAAGTAATAATTAAAACTAAAAATAAAGAGCTTGTTTTTTCAAATCCGCAAGTGACAAAAGTTAATATGATGGGACAAGATACTTTCCAGTTAGTAGGAAACTTTATTGAAAGACAAATTTCGAGTATTCCTCAAATTGACGAAGATGATATAAATACTGTTGCTGAACAAGCAAATGTTTCAACTGAAAAAGCAAAAGAGTCACTTAAAAAACATAAAGGAGACATTGCAGCGGCAATTCTAGACTTCCATGAATAATTTTGAAAAAAATAGATTAAGAATTAATTATTTCTAAACTAAAAATTAAGTTAATTAAACCAAATAAACATTACTTTTTAAATTTAAGCATAACAACTTTGACATTAACAACCAATAAAAAGAACCCTTATATAACTCTACAATAATAATATTTAAAAACCTATATAACATATATATTATAGAATGAGTGTTTATGATAAATATCTTCGAGAAGCTTCTAGGACATTTAAAATTGCAGACCACATGGTTTCGGTTACTTACCCGTTGGTAAAGGACACCAAACTATTACTGGCAGTTCTAGAAAATTTAAATTTAACCCTAAAAAACTCAATTGCCGCCCTAGTCTATTATGATAGACACTACAAACGTTTACCCCCATTCCAAGACTCGTTCGAATCGCAATTTAATGTATTCAGAGCTAAAAGTGTTGAAAGGTATAAAATTGACAAATCATATATAACACTAATCCAAAATATTGAATCGCTAATCAAGGATCATAAAGCAAGTCCAATGGAATTTATCCGAAAAGACAAATTTGTTATTTGTTCAGATAACTATAACATTAAAACATTTTCACTCGAAAATATCCGTGAATATGTCTCAAAAATAAAAGAATTTAAGGATAAAATATGTTTAATAATAAAAGAAAATGAAAGAATCTCTCCGTGATGCATTAGAAGAAATAAAAAGAGTCGACCATTTGATTTATGTTAGTTTAAAATATACCCGAACGGTTGATGTAATAAAAAGCATTGTACAAAGAATGGTTGATGCAATGGATTTTCTAATAATGGCTAATCTTTTAACTGAAAAAGAATCCACCGCCGAAATTTTCCCGCAACATGCATCTGAAAGAGCAAGGTTACTAAAGTCTAACTTCCCGCAAAATAACCAATTACAAGATTATTTGGAATTTTATTTGTTGCTTAGAAAAGTATTAAGAGCAAAATATACTGCTTCACAAGAATTTAGAAGACATGTTACAATGTCAGTAAATTTCACTGATGCAGATGAAAATTTAGATATAAATATTGATTTAATCTATGAATATTACGAAAAATTAAAAAACTTCTTTGATTATACATATCAATTAGTTGAAAATGCAGAAAAAACAAACGGCAAAGAAACGCCATAATCAAAAAATAAGTAAAAGTTACAAACCACACTTTAATGTGCCATTAAGGCAAATAAATATGCCTCAGAGAAATAATGTTACATTTTGGATGGCTTTAGTAGTACTTTTGGTCTCAAATTTTACAATTTCAATTGTGCTTATTCCGTTTTTAATCATTCTTGAAAAAATGCCGTTATATACACTAATATTTTTAATTGGAATAATGTTTGGTTCATTATTTAAACTAACCTTAGACTCAATAAATAATTTAGAAAAAAAACATCAGAATATAGCAACATTTTTTATCCCTGCGCTTGCCATTGTAAATATAGCAGTTATTACCACGCTTAGCAATAAAATGGCTGAATTACTTGAACTTAGCATAGCACATAATCCACCTATAATTGGATTAACATATGCATTAGCTTTTATTACGCCGTTCATTTACAAATCAATTCTAGATAAATTAAACTTTTTGATTTATAAATAAAAAAAGGGCAGCGAGAGGGAGTCGAACCCTCCTCACAGGATTTCTGCAATTTGCCTTTAACCATCAGAAATGAGCTAAAATAAAGTTTTTGCTCGCTGATTTTGGTCAAGCTTTTTGCTTGGCAAAAAGGTTGCCACAGTCCCATATTCTACCGATGAACTACCGCCGCCATATATTTTTAAGTGGTTTTATCTCCTTTATAAACCTTATTATAAATAATTATAAAATGAACTAAACCGCATTAATGTTACTTTTGTATCTGTGTAGTGGCATGAAACCCGCCGTCTCCATCCCTCTTTATGCGAAAGAAATAATTTGATCTACTAGAAAAAATTGATTGAATATTTAATCATCTAACGGGCTTTTAATATTGCGAATATTCTTGTTTGAAACTTTAGTATATATTAGAGTGGTACTTATATCCGAAACCTTAGGAAGATAAATTAACTCAAGTAGAAGGTTGTAGTTTAAATGCTGAACCAGCCGATTATGGTTCATTAATATAATGCAAAGGCTACATCAAACATAAATTAATTAATTATAGAAACCTTTATATAATAGTTATATCTAGATTAAACTATGAGAAGGAGAGAACTTCTGCAAAAACTAGCTGGAATTCAAACTATGGGTTCGGTTATGGATATACTTAAAGTAGATAAAAGAATGGCAATTTATTACATACACCGCCTTAGAAAAGAAGGTTATGTTAAAACCAAGAGACAGAGCAATAATCGAAGAGTTTACAATATCTCACTTGAGAATAAATTAGGTGGCAAGAGCTATTACGAGATTATTAATCAACATTCCCCCATTAAAATCTCAACGCCAGTAATCTATAGAATATACGGTAAAGAACCAAGCCTAGAAGAAACCTTAATTTATGCAATAAAAACTAAAAGTATCAGGACTATTCTTGCGTCATTGGCTTTATTTGGAAAAATTATTAATTGGGTAGAATTATATAATATAGCTAAAAAGAATAATATTGAAAGACAAGTTGGGGCATTATATGATCTTGCTCGCCAGATTATGAAGGTGAGAAAAATGTCTCCTAAATTTAGAAGTAGTACTCTCCCAAAAGAAAAATATAAGTTTGAATATGTTGTTCCAAAATTAAAATCTAGAGATTTTACTGGAATAGAAAAAATATGGAAAATTTATCTTCCGTTTAACAAGAAAGATTTGGAGGAGTACAAATGATTACTATAGACCAACAGCAAAAATTATTATTAAATGTTGCTAGAAGACTTAGCAAGAAAATAACTATTTACGCCATTGGCGGAACTGCCATGATGTTCCTTGGTTTTAAAGATGCAACTTTAGATATTGATCTAGTCTTTAAGAATGAAAAAGACCGCGCTGTATTCAAAGAAGCTGTAAAATCTTTAGGTTATTTAGAAATGGACGCTATTAAGATTTACGGAGTAAAACGAAATACACCTGAGATGTTTAAGCTTAACGATGAACGCTTTGATTTATTTGTAGTAGAAGTAGTTGATTTTATCTTTTCAGAAAATATGAAACAAAGAACCGAACAAACGCATCAGTTCGGAGAAACACTCATTCTAAAAATAGCCAATCCCCATGATATTATCCTTATGAAATGTGCTACTGATCGTTTAAAAGACAAAGACGATGCAAGAAGAATTATTAATTCCACAAAAATAAATTGGGATACCATTATAGGAGAAGCTAAAAACCAAATGGAATTGGGAAAAGAAAGAGCAGTATTTGATTTAACTTGTTTTTTAGAAGATCTTAGAAAAATGATGGGAGTAAATATTCCTTCAGAAATTATGGACAAACTCTTTGATTTAATTGAAAGACAGGTAAAAGAAAAAAAGAAAAAGGCTAGAGAAAATTAACTTCCGATTCCCCCCGCGAAACGACTAACTGAAAATTACCCCTTGATACTTATTCTTGATGCACTGAGAAATTAAAGATTTCTGGTGTCCCAAAAAGCTTTGCTTTTTGAGGAGCTCACTGTGTTCGCTTGATTGAATACACTCCTGAAATTACTTTAATTTTTTGCTATTCGAGCATCATTGCACTAAAATCTCGTCCTCATTTCATTCAGAGAAACTAACAGCGATCGCGATGTTATACGCAATTTCTTTCCACTAAATCAAAAATAAGGCACCTGGCCAAAAGGTTTATTAATAAGTTCTACTTATATGGAATTAGGTTAACTAATATGGTACAAGCACTTGTAGAAATTAATGATAATACGAATCGTGTGTTAAATGTTGTTAAGGCAAAATTCGGACTTAAGGATAAAGGTAAGGCTATCGAATTTGTTGTTTCTGAATTTATTGAGTTTGAGAACGAGCCTGAATTAGCACCTGGTTTTATTCAAAAGATTGAAGAAATTAAGAAACAAAAAAGCATTAAAGTAACTGATTTTGCAAAACGATATGGACTTAAAAGTTCATAAAAAAGAGTTGATAATTGATATATGATCTAAAGATTAAACCTGAAATTGATAAGATATTCTCAAAACTAGCAAAGAAGAATCCTCAGCAATTGATGATTATTGACAAGAAAATAAATGAAATTCGAGAAGATCCTTCGGGTTATAAGTTCTTAAGAAAGCCTCTTAATGGTTTTAATAGAGTCCATATCGATAAGCACTTCGTCCTTATATTTCAAGTAAACCATCATAAAAAAGTGGTAGAAATTTACTATTTCGACCATCACGATTCTGTATACGCTTGGAGACCGAAGTAATTTTAGGGCCAGGTGCCTTTAAGTTAGTGGAAAGAAACTTCTTCGCTTCGCTCAGACCGCGCTGCGCTTTCGGCTTCGCCTCAGGGAGCATAACAGAGCTTAACCGACTACGAAATCTTGCAGGTTTCCCCACCCAAATTTATTTTTAAAAATTAACATACAGACAATAAAATTTTTGGACAGCGCCCATTTAACAATAACTTTATAAATGCGTTATCTATTCTGAAAATACATGGAAGTTAAGAATTATAACCCATTACTATCTGAACAAAAAACAATTGAATATTGGAAAGAAAATCAAATATATCGAAAAATTAAAGAACGAAATAAGGGCAAAGAAAAATTCTATTTTTTGCAAGGTCCGCCATATACCAGCGGAAAACTTCACGTGGCTCATGCGTGGAATAATACACTAAAAGATGCTATTCTAAGATATAAACGTATGAAAGGTTTTGATGTTTGGGACCGCGGGGGATATGATATGCACGGACTTCCAACAGAACTTAAAGTGCAGGCAAAATTTAACCTCGAAACTAAAGAAGACATTATTGAATTTGGAGAAGAAAAGTTTGCTAAAGAATGCGAAAAATGGTCAATTGAAAAAGCAAATGATATGACTACCGACCTCTGGAGATTAGGCGTATGGATGGATCATGATAACGCATATATGCCAATCAAAAATACTTTTATGGAAAATGAATGGTGGCTAATCAAAACTGCATATGAAAAAGGCAAAGTCTATGAAGGTAAAAAAACAATTTCATGGTGTGCAAGCTGTGCAACTGCGCTAGCAAAGCATGAATGTGAATATAAAGAATTAAACGAAAAATCTATATTTGTAAAATTTAAAGTAAAAGATAAAAATAATGAATTCCTAATTATATGGACAACTACTCCTTGGACGATTGCTTTTAACATGGCAGTCATGGTAAACCCTGAACTTGATTATGTAAGAGTTGAAGTTGATAATGAAATTTGGATAGTTGCAAAACAATTAGCAAGTCCATTAATCCAAATGGTAATTAATAAACCATTAAAAATTGTTGAAGAATTTAAAGGAGAAAAGCTTGAGGGTACTGAATATATGCATCCTTGGGAATCAGAAATACCATACTTTATAGAAACAAAAAAAGAATTCCCTAAAACTCATACAGTTATTATGTCAACCGAATTCGTTGACACTACTGCCGGTTCAGGTTTGGTGCACTGTGCGCCAGGCTGCGGTCCTGAAGATTATGAAGTAGGCCACAGAAACAATATTCCTGCTTTCAATAACATCTCTGAGAAAGGTAGATTCCCTGAAGAGACTGGAAAATTTGCCGGATTAAAAGCTAAAACAGATGACAAAAAATTTATTGAAGCATTGAATGAAGCAGGAGCACTAATCGCAGTTACAGATGTGTCCCATGACTATGCGCATTGCTGGAGATGTAAAGAACCAGTAGTGTTCAGAGCAACAAAACAGTGGTTCTTTAAGATTGAAGATTTAAAAGACCGAATGATTGAAGCAAACAAAAAAGTTCATTGGGTGCCGAATGAAGGTTCAAATGCATTAGAACTATGGACAAAAAATCTTCGTGATGACTCAATAACAAAACAAAGATTCTGGGGAACACCTGTACCTATATGGAAATGCAATAAATGCGAAGATGTTACGGTAGTAGCATCTGCAAAAGAACTAGAAGAACTTGGTGCAGAAGTACCTGAAAATTTACACAAGCCCTGGATTGACAGAGTTATATTTGACTGTAAATGCGGTGGCAAAAAAATAAGACTTCCGGATGTACTTGACGTATGGATTGATGCAGGAACAGCTGCATGGAACTGTTTAGATTATCCTAATCACACTGATTTAATGAACAAATGGTGGCCAGCTGACTTTATACTTGAAGGGAAAGAACAAACCAGATTATGGTTTAGTATGCTCCTTAAATGTTCAATGTTAGCAATGGATCAACCATGTTACAAAAATGTTTACATGCATGGTATGTTATTGGGTGTTGACGGCGTTAAAATGTCAAAATCTTTAGGAAACGTGATTTCACCATACGAAATTACTGATAAATATGGAGCTGACACATTAAGATACTACTTAAACAGCGTAAATGCAGGTGAAAATATTAATTTTTCATGGGACGAAATAAAACTCAAATATAGAAACTTAACGGTTTTCTGGAACCTTCACAAATATTTATTGGATCTCTCAAGTGAAATAGGTAAAATCCCCCTAAATCTTCCTTCCGGACTAGAAGATCTTTTTGAAATTGAAGAAAAATATATCATTTCAAAATTAAATAATACAATAAAAAATGTAACTCTCGCCTTTGATGAATATAGGTTAGACGATATTCCCGATTTAATTGAAAACTTATACCTGGAATTATCAAGAACTTACATCCAACAAATTAGAGAAAAAGTCACATTAGGCACTGAAAAAGAAAAAGAAGTTGTACTTTATACAATATATAAAGTTATGAGTGGCCTCATTAAAATAAGCTCTCCTTTTTTACCATTCATTGCTGAAACCATATTTTTAAACTTTAAAAAATCGTTTAACTTAACAAAAGAATCTGTGCACATGTATGAATGGCCAAATTATACCCAAGCATCAATTGATGAAGAATTAGAAACAAATATGTTAATTTCCCAATCAATTATACAAAGTATATTAAGCGCAAGAGAAAAAGCTCAAATTGGATTAAGATGGCCGGTAAAGGAGGTTATTATTGAATGCGAAGAGCAATTTATAAAATCCATTAAAAAAATGCAAAAAACCATCAAAGCGCAGACTAATATTAAAACGTTGTTAATCAATAGCAATCTTCCTGAATTAAATATAGAAATTGAACCAAACCACCAAAAATTAGGTCCAGAATTTGGTGCAATTACTCCAAAAGTAATAGAATATCTTAAAACGATAAAAGGAAATAAACTGCTTGCTGAAATAAAAACTAAAGGTAAACATATTTTTAAAATAAATGATAAAGAACTAGAATTAAGAGAAAGCCATATTAAAATTGAAAAACAAGTACCTGAACCATACATACTTGGTGAATTCAAACAAGGACACATTTATTTAAATCAAGAACGGGACACAGAATTAAACAATGAAGGTTTTGCTCGTGAAATAACTAGGAGAATACAACAAGCAAGAAAAGAAAAGGGTTTAATCAAATCTGATAGCATCAAACTTTATATTAAAACTAGTATGAGTGAGGAATTAAATAATTGGTTAGAACAGATACAAATAAAAGTAGGCGCAGAAAATATAATCATTAGTAACGATGAACCTCAAGAAATATATGAGAACACTTTTGTGGAAAAAGTAAAGGATCAAGAGATAATTATATTATTTAATAAAGGGTAATATTTATATATATTAGAATCCTTATTATTTTATGATTGCGCAATACTTTAATGGGCAAGGTATTTTAATTTTTAAATTATTTCTTGCAGCAATATTAGGATTCATAGCCGCCCTAGATAGAAAAAAATATGGAAAAGGCGCAGGAATGCGAACATATGCCTTAATCGCCATGGGGGCATGTTTATTTGGAATTATATCTAACCAGTATTTAAATGACCAAACAAGAATCGCTGCAAACATTGTTAGCGGTATAGGATTTAT
This sequence comes from Candidatus Woesearchaeota archaeon, assembly GCA_018303425.1. Classification (NCBI taxonomy): domain Archaea; kingdom Nanobdellati; phylum Candidatus Woesearchaeota; species Candidatus Woesearchaeota archaeon. Next base: position 62,326 of record JAGVYF010000003.1, read on the forward strand.
AGGCGCAGGCCTTATTTGGCAAAAAAGGGGAAATATAATTGGAGTAACAACTGCAGCAGGTATCTGGGCTACTGCCGCAATAGGACTTGCAGTTGCAGCTGATTTGTGGTTACTTGCAATCTTTGCAACACTAATGCTAACATTAATATTTAATATTAGATGGATTATGCCTTGGACATAGATAACTATATAAATCTTAAATTATACATAAATATAAAAACATTTAAAAATAAGTTAACCTATTAAATATAATAGAGGTGCATAATGGGATTGTTTAATTGGGGAAAAAAAAAGGAAGAAACTGAAAATATTTCTAATGTATCTAATGTAAATACATTACCAGAACCCCCATCTATTGAAAACGCTCAATTACCTTTACCATCTAAAAAATCCACGCAACGATTTCCAAGAATGCCAATAACTAAATCTTTACTAGTTTCTAAAAATTTTGAAAAGGATATATACGGAGAAGAAAAAGAGAGATTGAATCAGAGAAATATGCTAGAAGTTATTCAGCCCTTATTTGTCCGTGGTCCGCAATTCCAAAATATGATAATCGATTTAATAGAATCAAAGGTCGAACTTAAAAAAGCTGAAAACTTTACAACAAAATTTAGAGAAATACATGAACTTAAAGAAATAAGTTTCGAAGATTTAAGAAAAAATATTGAGATTATACAGCATAAATTAATATTTATGGATAAATCTTTATTTAAATAGGTGATAAAATGGAAGACCCACTACAAGTATTTGTAAAAATTGATCAATATAAAGACGTTCTTGAAATAATGAATATGATTAAAAATAAAATGGAAGATACAAAAGAAATCCTTGCTAGGATTAACAGATTAAAAAACGAAGAAGATTCTGAACTAGAATTATGGCAGACTAGTTTAAAAGAAGCTGAAAAACGTCTTGATCACATTGACAAAATATTATTTGAACCTGAAAAATTATAATAAAAATGACTGTTAAAAGAAAAAAAGCTGTAAAATTGAAGACTTTGAAAATGAAATCAGTTAAATCTAAAAAGCAAAATATTAAACATAAAAACAAAATTTCCATTAAGTCAGCTAAATCAATTAAATTTGCAAGAAAAACAGTTAAAAGTCCAAAAAAAACAATCAGAAAAACAGAAAATGTCTCTTTTGCAAAAGAAGAAATATTCTACATGGGTATATCTAACCCAATTGAAATTCGACGTAACATTTTAGAAAGTGCGCGTGATATGGTCCAATTTTTACAAATGTTTGAAAAATTTAGAATTATCCGTGAAGAAAAAAAGCAAGCAACACTGATACTAAAAAAACAAATTAAAGATCTTAATATAATAACTAATAAACTTAAAGCAAGACTGCCTAAAGCTTCAATGCGTTATAAAACTGAAAAAGAAAAAACGCCAGAACCGGCAATAATTGAAAATAAAAAAGTTGAGATAACAAAAGAAACACCAATTAGATCTGAAATGCCCGATATTGATATCAATGATATTGAAGCTTTAGAAACAGAATTAAAAGATATTGAAGATAAGCTCCATTTCCTTTAAAACTTAAATCTATTATTTAGTTAATTTTTTAAATGAAGACTAGTTCTACTCTTATAATGCGGTGTTGCCAGAGTGGTCAAATGGGATGGACTCAAGATCCATTAGCTTAGTGCTTACACAGGTTCGAGCCCTGTACGCCGCATTTTATTTTCTCTAATTTAAAATGAAGTGAACATAGCGAACGCAGGTCTTATTGTTTTTAATGGGCTTTTTTTAAAAGATCGGCTCAATACACCCCATTTTTTATGGCTTAAAGATAGAATGAACATAACTTTTAAAATAATACCAAATTATAATAAATTACACATAGTAACCTTTAAAAATACATTTCTATTGTCCTTATTCTATTATGGAATTTAGAAAAATTGAACAAAAATGGCAAAAAAAATGGGAAGAATCCAAAATATATGAAGTAACAGAAATTTCAAACAAACCAAAATATTACGTTCTTGATATGTTCCCTTATCCTTCCGGTGCAGGTTTACATATAGGACATGCCTTTGTATTTTCATTGGGAGACATTTTTGCAAGATTTAAAAGGTTACAAGGATATAATGTCCTTTATCCTATCGGTTACGATGCTTTAGGTTTGCCTGCCGAAAACGCCGCAATCAAAGATAACACGCATCCAGAAGATTATACAAAAAAATCCATTGCAAATTTCATGCGCCAACAAAAAGCAATGGGGTGGAGTTATGACTGGTCAAGAACAGTTAACACTTCAACACCTGAATTTTATCAATGGGATCAGTGGATATTCTTACAAATGTTAAAGAAAGGGATTGCCTACAGAAAAAAAGCCCCGGTTAATTGGTGCCATAAATGCCAATCAGTTCTTGCCAATGAACAAGTTACTAATGGTAAATGTTGGAGACACGAAGATACGAATATTGAAATTAAACACCTAGAACAATGGTTTCTTAAAATAACAAATTATGCCGAGGAATTGCTTAACCATGATAAGCTTAAATGGCCGGAAACAGCTAAAAAATTACAGAAACATTGGATTGGTAAAAGTTATGGAACTCAAGTAATTTTTAAAGTTAATGATAAAGATTTCCCAATCTTTACAACTAGGCCTGACACTCTTTATGGCGTTACATTTATGGTAATTTCTGCGCAGCACACAAATTTAATGGACTTTGTTGCAAAAGAACAAGAAACTAAAGTTAAAAATTTCTTAAAAAAAATTAAATCTGTCAGCGAAAAAGACATGGAAGAACTAGAAAAGGAGGGAGTATTTACAGGCAGCTATGCTGTTAATCCTCTAACTGCGGAAAAAGTGCCTATATGGGCAGGTAACTTTGTACTCGCTGAATATGGGACAGGAATGGTAATGGCAGTGCCTGCGCATGACCAGAGAGATTTTGAATTCGCTAAAAAATATGATATTCCCATCAAAATTGTTATTCAACCTGAACAAAAATTAAAACTGGAAGAGACAAAAAAAGCATACACTGAATCGGGTAAACTGATTAACTCGGGCGAATTTAACGGTTTAGATAATCAAAAAGCAATTGAAGAAATAACTAAACATTTGGAATCATTGAAACTAGGCAAAAAAACAATACAATACAAATTAAGAGACTGGTTAATATCAAGACAAAGATATTGGGGGACTCCAATACCGATTATTTATTGCAAAAAATGTGGAATTACCCCCGTTTCCGAATCAGAATTGCCAATTAAACTTCCAAAAGAAGTTACATTTGGAGAAGGCAACCCTTTATTAACAAATGAAAAATGGGTAAATGTAAAATGTCCTAAATGCAACTCTAATGCAAGAAGAGAAACAGATACAATGGACACTTTTGCAAACTCTTCGTGGTACTTTTTAAGATATACAGACCCCCATAACAACCAAAAAATATTCGATACCAAAAAAGCCAATTACTGGGCTCCCATTGACCAGTATATTGGGGGGCCTGAACATATAACTATGCATTTAATTTACATTAGATTTTATACAAAATTTTTAAGAGATTTAGGTTTGCTAAATTTTGATGAGCCTGCGCTAAGATACTTTACACAGGGAATTGTTAAAGGCAGTGACGGTGAAAAAATGTCAAAATCAAAGAACAACATAGTTGAACCTCTTGAAATGATTGAAAGATTTGGCGCAGATTCGTTAAGACTATATCTAGTGTCAAACTCTGCGCCGGACAGCGATTTTGATTGGAATGATATTGGTATGATATCAAACCATAAATTCATAGTTAAAGTTTATGAGCGCTTCTCTAACTTTAAATCAGGGGCTACAAATAAAAAAATAGAAAGTAAGCTGCACAAAACCATCAAAGATATAACTGTATACATTGACGAATTCAAACATAATTTGGCAGTAATAAAATTAAGAGAATTATTTAAAATAATTTCAACTGAACCAATTAGTAAAGAAACTGCAGAGTCATTCATTAAAATGTTGCATGTATATTGCCCGTTCATAACTGAAGAGCTATGGGAAAAGCTTGGCAATAAAAACTTTATTAGCAGTTCTATCTGGCCAAAGTATGACATCGACAAGATAGATCCAATTGCAGAATACAAAGATGAACTTATTGAACATATTAAAGGAGATATTACGAAAGTTCTTGAACTTATCAACCTTAAAAATCCAAATAGGATAACTCTTATTATAAGCGCCCAATGGAAATATGATTTCTTATTAAAATTTAAACATTTAATCCAAGAAACAAGAGACTCAAAATCAATTATCAAATCAATGATGCAAACTGAATTAAAAATACACAGTCAAGACATAATAAAACGTATACCTTTGCTGCTGAAAGATATTTCAAAAATGCCTTTAATAATTTTAACTCAAGAAACTGAAAAAGAAACGATTGAAAACTCTAAAAATTTACTTGAAAATGAATTTAATTGCAGCATTGAAATTTATATTGCAGAATCAAGCTCAGAAAAAAAGGCAAACAATGCGATGCCTGGCAAACCTGCGATTTTAATAGAATGAAAAAATTAAATTTTTATACTTTTTACATACTGCCGATTATTCTTTATTGTTCATTAATCTTTTATTATTCATCTCAACCGATTATTTCAGGACCATTAGGAACTCAATTAATAAATGACAAACTTAAACATGCAACAGCATACTTAATCCTTGCAGGACTAACATTTCGGGCAGTGCAACAAACAAATTATAAAAAATATTCATACTTATTTGCAATAATATTTGCAACTTTATATGGTATATTGGATGAATATCGCCAATCATTTGTACCCGGAAGAATAATGTCAATTTATGATATGCTGGCTAACTTCATCGGAAGTTCATTAATTTTAATTAGACTTAAAAAAGTAGATAAGCGGGCCCAAAGATGAATATAAACAAAAAAGATTAGCTACCTTAACTCTTTCTCAATTCTGCTACCCTCTGAACATCAATATTTAAACTTATTGCTGCTTCCGTCAGGACCTGACAAATTTCATAAAAACATCGATCCCAAAGGACAAAATCTCATTGTACAAGTTAAGACTAAACTTTAAGCATATATCGCTCTTTGGGCTTCGATCCCACCATATAGCCCGTTTGTGGTGACAGGCAAGGGCTAACTACCCAATCTAGCTTACCTAAAAGGCTTAATAGGACATTTATTTAAAAAGGTTACTATCAAGGCAAGAAATCTTTATTAATCCTATAACATACCTTAATTTATACAAGATGAGCTCGAAAATAATATTTTTAGGAACGGCAGGAGATTCTATCGTAACTGGAAAACAGCACAGAGCATCCGGCGGAATAATTATAGACCTAGATGACAATTTTTACCACATTAATCCCGGGCCAGGAACATTAGTAAGAGCTTCCCAATATAACATAAACCTAAGACAGAATATTGCGCTTCTTGTTTCTTCAAACGATTTAATTGAAGCTAACGATACGAACGCCGTAATAGATTCAATGACATATGCCGGACTGGATATGCGGGGAGTATTAATTGCGCATTCAACCGTAATTGAAAAAACCCTTGCTGATAAACAAAAACAACAAATTTCAAAAATAATACATGCTCAGCCGGGTAAAAAACTTGCAATTGAGAATACAGATATTTTGGTATTAAAAACTACATCTGAAACAGAGCTCGGTTTCAAGTTCCAGACTTCGGATTTTGTGCTTTCATATACCGGAAATACAGATTATAGTGACGAAATTATTAATCAATATGAAAATTCAGACATTATAATTATGAATGTAAACAACCCGGGGAATATGCATGTTGAAGGCCAACTTTGTACAAATGATGCAATAAAAATAATCAACAAGTTAAAACCTCAGTTGGTTATATTAACACATTTTGGAATGAAAATGTTAAAAGCCGATCCTATATACGAAGCAAGAGAAATTCAAATGAAAACCCAAGTACAGACTGTAGCAGCTAAAGATGGCTTTATTCTTATACCGAATAATTTTAATTCTAAAATTAAACAACAAACGTTGTTAGACTTAAAAATTCCTAAAAAACCTTTAATAAAAAATAATATTGAAGAAGAGGAATTATATTAATAAAAATACGGCATACCCTACAAAACATCCAATTGACAAAACAGGCATTGCGGGATAAAATTTACTTTCTTTACTTTTCCAAAATAATAAGCTTAAAGCAATTGTAGCCCCAATTGGAATAACTAAAACCTTCCATAATGCTTGCTGTAAGCTCATGGTAAGAATCGCATTCTCTAGTACGGCGCCTGCAAAAAATAAGGGAAATGCGATGTCTCCACCGCCCAACATTGCAGTTTTTATCTTTTTAAATGCGCCAGTCCCTGATTTAAATTTAACTAACTTGCCCATTTTATACGGAATGAATAACCCTGCAAACATTTGCGATTCAGATTGAAACTTTGCAAGCATAATCATATGTTTGGATTTCCAAACTGCGTACATATCATAAAGTGAGATTAATACTAATAAAATTATCGCGCTTTTCACGTTAAATATTGACACAAAAAAAGCAGCCAGTCCGCCATATATAAAAAGTTCAGTAAAGTTATGTAAAATTACTGAAGGCTTGAACACTTTTAACCATGCAAAAATAAGTGCCCCTATTAAAGCATTCCTTTGACTAACAAAAGCGCCAAAACCCAACAACAATGAAAAAGAAATTGCAGTAAAATACCAAATTTTCCACAAGAGTAATTGCATATATTTAATTAATAAAAACATTAAAATTGTCCCTATCAAGATTGCAATAAATACATAAACAAATGAATAATCTTTTTCAACCTCTGGTGGTTGTAAATCATAAGGCAATAATTTATGCTTTATTTCCCCAGTCTCTAAAGTTTTTGAGACATCTAAATACTTGCTTATAATTGCTAAACCTAAAACTTGAGATATGAAAAAAAAGGTTAACAATATCAAAGTAATTCTCATAGAATGTTTCATAATAAAAATAAAAGAAAAAGAAGTATATAAAGTTTAGTACTTGCCGAAATCCTTTAACCCTGTTGTTTCAACAAAAAATGCGACTTCTCCATCAGGAAGGTTAGGCGAATCAATTAACTTTGCAACCCTTGATCCTTTTTTGCCTTTTCTCAGATAAATCCTAAACGTTGAAGCATGCGCTACAATGTTACCTCCAACAGGTTTAGTAGGATCACCAAAAAATTGCGCTGGATCACTGGAAACTTGGTTAGTCACATAAACAGCAAGATTATTTGTATCTGCAAGCCTTAATAATACATGCATATGCTTATTGATTTTTTGCTGTCTTTCTGCCAAAGTCCCCCTGCCGATAAATTCTGCCCTAAAATGCGCCATTAAAGAATCTACAACTAATAATCTTACATTCTGTTTATCTTTTTTTATTAAATCTTCAACTTTTTCAGCAAGCAACATTTGGTGGTCCGAATTATAAGCTCTTGCAACTTTAATTTGTTTCAACACTTGATCAAAGTCTAAACCTGCACCCTCGGCAAGTTGTTTAATCCTTTCAGGTCTAAAAGTATTTTCAGTGTCAATGTACACTGCAACAGCTTCAGGATTTTCTTTGATCATGTTAACAACTAACATATGCCCGATTTGTGTTTTACCAGAACCAAATTCACCAAAGCATTCAGTTATCGCGCCAGATTCAAACCCTCCCCCCATTAAAGTATTAAAAGCCTCAGAACCGGTAGAAATTTTTACAACTTGTAACCGCTTCTTCATGATATCTTCGCCAGATTGAAATCCCATCTTAAGATTCGCTCTTGCCGCATTAATCACTTTTTTAGCTGAAGCTTCATTCATACCAGTAGCTTCAATTAATTCGCCAGGCGTTGCAACAGCAAGGCTCATCAAATCACAAAAACCCGCAGTTTCCAACTTTTCAACCGTGGCAGGGCCAACACCAGGTAAATCTTCAAGTGTAAACTCTGTATCATTAGAACCATTATTAATTTTAATTTTTTCAGAAAATTCTTCAGTTTCTTCTTCGGCGCCTTCAACGCCCATCCGGGGAATTAATTCATCTTGATTTTCCATTTTTTCTTTAGCTCTCATTAGTATCACCTATTTTATATTTATTTGTATCTTAAAAAAGAGTAACATCGTTTCCTAAAATTATAACGCTGTATAAGCACCATAACCTGCGCTACTCATTAAAAAAAATAAAAAAAATAAAAACTTTCTAAACGGTATATTCCTCAGTAATGCTTATGGTATCTTTTAATACAGCATATTCAAACGCTTTATTGAGAACTACAACCGCTTTTGGTAAATCTGCAATCCTTAAAGTCTTAGTAGACTGCCAGTTACCCTCTTTGTCCTTATACCTCCTATCAAAAGAAATCGTTCTAAATTCTAAAGAATCCCCGTTCTTTGATTTGGTATTATTTCTCCACACTGTTGCCTGTATTGCACCAGTACTGAATTTTTTTTCTGGAATGTTAGCTCCAAAACTATTTTCGTATTTGTTTGTTTGGTTCATTTTTGAACACCTCCTTTGCTTTCGCATTTTATTTCAACAACCCCGTAGGGTCGGGAGACGTCTTGGCCAAGAACCTCTACTATATCTAAAACTTTAATTATTTATAAATCTCATCCTTAAATGTCCAGTGTCCAGTGTTTATAAAACAGCCTCTATACAAACATGTCCAGTTATCAATTGAATAATGGCTTTAAAGTAGCAAAATGCAATACATTTAGTTTAATTTATATAAAATAAAATTTTATAGGCAAATAAAAAAATATAGGCATTATTACATAAAACTAATCCCTATTGCAATAATTAAAAGTATCAAAATTAATTTCTCTCCGCCTTTTCCAGTCTCAATAAAACCACTAACATGAAACCTTGCAACTGGATAAAGAAAATTAATGCCCTTCTTAGTAATAGAATCAATTACCAAATGAGAGGCAAAACCTAAAACTAAAGCAAATGTATACTGAGGTAAAATAGAGTTTAATAAAATAAACAATCCAAAACCAAACCATATTGAATGTGTAAAACCCCTATGTTTAAACAAATAAGAAAAAATCGTTGTAATCTTTAATCCGCGATTGACCCGACTATTCGCATTATCAATATCGGGGATCATTGAACCTATTAAGACTAACAATATTTGCGACGGAATTAAATACATTCCGACTAAAAATGCAAAGGTTAGGTGTGTATAAAACAACATATATTTACCTCTGCCTCCCAAAAAATAAATTGATTTCTAAGAATATAAATCTTGTGTGATATGCCTACTGCACAATCTCTTCAACAACTTTATCCAATTTAGCTATTTCTTCATCAGGATTAGGATCCATTTCTACGCTTTGTCCAACAAATTCAATCCTATCAAACATTGTATTAAGCGAAGCCCTTCCATTAATTTTTACAATATGTCCAAGTAACTCATGTTTTGCAGGCTCAAAATCTGCAGGATTATCTTTAAAATGCATAATTTCAATTTTAGACTTATTTAATAATTGATGAAGTTGGTCTTTAAAAAATACAGTGCGCATTGTACCTGTGCCGTCATCCAATACTATATTCATTAAATATCCATAATCCGGATCAATGTTTCCATGAATTGGACAAGCTAAACCAGATTCAGCAGGTTTCATTCTTTTACTGCATTGGGGACAGACTTCATAAAATTTAGGCTCAAATATTTGTACAATAGTGCCCAACAATTCAATATTAGTATCTTCACTCATTAAATCTTTAATAAATTTACGTTGAATAATGCTGCCTGATACAGTCTTCACTTCAATACCGATTGGATTTATGACAATTTTACTTCTATCATTGAGATGAAGCTCTTTTCTCCCCATATTATTTTCTTTTACATATGCGCTTTCAACCTTTAACACATCACCTTCATTAAAATTAGAAAAAAGATTAGCTTGATCATTCCACATTACCGTCCTAATTGAACCAGATTCATCAGCTAACATAAAACTTGCAACTTTCCCAATGCCATCGTTCTTTGTAAACTCCCTCATTTCATACTTCTTAAAAACTTTACCTACAGTTTCAACACTCCTCATCCCAGCTAAAATATTTTTTATCTTTAAAATTCCGGAAGTTTGTTCAAATAATTTAATGCCTAATTCATTTGCAACAATGTGCGCTGCGCCTTCTTTAGAAATAAGCCCTGATAACTGTTGCATTTTAACATCTATTTTCTGATTGATATCTTCATCAGAAATACCTGAACCAATTTTAATTTTCTGTATAATGTCAGGTAAAGGCAGTTTAAACATCTTAATAGAAAGTGAACCCTTTACTTTTAAATATATTTAGCTTGTAGATTTTATATATTAGAATTAATAACTTTAATTTTACATTATTTTTAATAATTTCAAATATTTTAAAAGCATTGGTTTAACTGGACGTATAATCAATTTATACTAGTCCTATAATCAAACTCTCTCGCGTCTTCTGGCTTTATTCCTTTAGCAACAACTTTAAAATTAAAATAGTAACTTTTAGTTTTATCATAAGGTTCTCCCGGCCTGGATAAAGAATAAATGTTGCCTTGCACATTTTCAAAATTACTCGGCAATTCATCACCAATGCTTTTTAAAATGGCAACCTCAATTCGATTAATAGATAATCCGTATTCAGCCTGAAATAAAGATAATAGGCCTGTAAAATCAAAGACCCCCCCGTTGAAATAACTCCTAAAATCAAGCTCTGGCTTTGAAAGATCCGGAATATAAAACGCAAACTTAATATCAGGCAAACCATGTAATGTTTTATATTTTGATTTTAAACAAGAAGGCACAACCCTGCCAAAAATAGACAAAACCTTCCTAGACTCACAATCAGACCCAACAATTTGAGGATATTCTTTATCATTGTCTGGATAAATGCATTTAAAGAAATTTTCATCCTGTGTATTAAACTTGGCGCATTGTTGAATTTTTTCTTCAACCCATTTTTTTGCAAGCTCATACTCATCAAATGAATAAGGAAACTCAATTCTAAAAGAGGGGGTTACTGAATATTCTCCATTTTTAAGAAATTCCTCCCCTTCCGTATCTAATAATAATATATCTCCAAAATAAAACGGAGAAATTAATTTTTCTTTTGAAATGTGTATAAACTCTAGCCTATTTTCTAAAATTGAAATAGTAACAGGAACAACTTTGAATGAGTTTAATTTAGGTTCTAAATTCTTTAAAAGTGACTTCTTTAAATCTTCAATTTCTTCGAATGGGAAACACTTTTCATAATTAGATACAACACTGCCTTGTTTTGTCCACATATTTAATCCATTAAAGTCCGCACAATTTGATTTATCTGTAAAACCTCCGTTATTTGCCAAATATTGTAACGACTCAGAAATCTCAAGTTTGACATTTCGATCTCTCACAAATAACTCGTCTTCAACTTTTTGATAATGTTCAATTAAAGCAAACTGTTGTTCACCTATTTCACCTGCAAATTTTGATTTCTTATTTGATAAAATAATAAAAGCGCTAATTAAAACTATCAAAACTACAAATACTAGTCCAACATTATACACAAAACCTTTTTTTTTCATTCTGCCAATGCATCCAAATCCAATTTTATTTCCCCGTTTAATGAAGGAAATTTATAAGATTTCCTGACTGTCCCAGATGAAAGTTCAGGTCCCTTAATTAAAAATACACGAGCATCGGGATAGGTAATAGTTAATTGCCATTGCCCTTTTTTAAACCCGCCTAATAATTTAAGTATATTATTATTTAAGCTCAAACAATAACCTTCTAACGAATTAACATCACTATTAATACAGCCGCTTACAGATGAAAAAATAATCAAATCTGCAACATTCCATCCATTATTATCTACGGGGGTATTAAGCAAATTTCTTAAAATAGTATTGCTATTAAGATCACTAGTTTTAGCGGTAATTGTAGATTCAATCGCCATTTTAGGATTAATTGAAAATATGAAAAAAGCAACCAAAAATATTAAAAAGATGAATGTGTAAGAATAAAACCCGGTTAAACCTTCTTCGATACCCCCTTTTTTGTTCTTTAACATGTTATTAATCATTTCTAATGATTACCTCAACTTTCAAAATTCCCTGTTTTTTCAATTTTTGTTCTTTATCAAAATATATTACAGGAAAAATTTCAGACTTTAATTGTCTTCCACCCTTACCTAAAAAACTTGTAAGCTCAATCCATCTATCAAACCATTCTTGATTAAGATAAGCCAATTTTTCTTCTTCACCTTCAATAGTTAAAGAAAGTTTTACTGCCAAATGTTGGTCATCATCAGGCAAATTAAAAACTGATTGAAGATGTCCACTACTAAATTTGGTAGAATCAATCATCCCGGGAAATGTCCTATCAAGCTCAGCATCATAAAAATTAATTCCTTCAGCGCTATATACTATTCTTTGAATTATCAGTTGAGACTCTGCATGAAAAATCTCTATATTATTATTAATCCCTAAACTAACTAAACCATAAATAATTAAAACGATTACACTTAGAACCATAACTCTAAGAATCTGTAAAATCTGTTCCATTTCAAACTGGGCTTTTTTATTCATCTGAATTCAATATCTCTAATTGGCTTATTTTTTTAAACTCGATACTTGGTGGCTCTTTTAATTCAACATTCATAAATTCTTTTTTTAAATACGCATAATACTTAGCCCCACTTTTAGCTACATTATCTCTAACTGTTTTGTCTTTTACTTCAACCTTATTTTGATCAAAGCTATAATCAAAATTTGAAAGAATTATTTGATTGAATTTTTCATTCTCAATATCTGCGCTTCCTAATTTTAGACTCGTTCCTCCAATCGGATAATAAGTGTATTTTAAAATTTTTCCAGGACTTGCATAAATCCCCTGTTCTATTAGCGACAAATCTCTTGCCAAATAACTGCGTTCAAAATATGTATCGCTCCTAAGATTAACTAGAAACATAGTAAATAAGCCCGCTACTAAAAAAAGTAAGACAATTTCTTTAATTGTTTCTAACCCCATCTCTTGCCCCTTTTTATTACTAAACATATAATAAAATAGGATTATTATAGTTTATAATGATTTTGGTAAACATCGTAACTTATTTAATACTATTAAAATCAGCGGGGCCAATACACAGGAAGTGGCTGAGCCATTTCAATACGCTAAATCAAAGATTCTAGAGACAGGTGGAATTCTGATGTTTAAATTAAATATAAATTTAAACTTATTTTATAAGCATCGTATTAATCTAAGAATTATATGTTAATCTCAAATCATATCTCCAAAACAACCGGCGCTGTCCAGAAAGTTCATTGTCTGTATATTAGTATATATTTTGACACATAAAGTAGCCAAGAATGTTCTTGCAATTATAGTTAAATCTGAAGATACTAATTGACAATGAAATGACTCTGGACAGCGCCAAACAACCGTAACTTATATAAATCACCCAATTACTCATTTTTTATCACAATGGTACTTGAAAATATAATATCTACCTTACATAAAAGTATGGCAGATACATTTAAAAAAGTGAAAAAAAGCATATTATATAGTGCAACTGTAGCTTTATTAGCCAGTAATGTAGCTTGTGGCACAGGTCAATCATATGATCCGAATTCCTATGACATTTACTGCAAAGATAAAAGATCTGCTAACAAAACTTCTACCGTGATGATTAGAGAAGTCATGGGAAACAAAATACCTGAAATAGATTATTCAAACCCCCGTTGGGAAATAATTGCAGAAGATAATAATATTACACAGTCTACTATATTAAAATATACTCTTGCAGTGGACCCAAAAGACCCTATTGAAGAAATGCTATTCTCCCTATATTTCAATGAAAAATATGACATGGGAACACCAGAAATAGCAATACAGCTTGAACCAAATGGTGAATATATTACTTTATTAGAAATAAATAACAAAGTCCCTTTAAGAGAATTCCCTAATACAATCTATGAGATTAGCAACTAAAACAAGTTGAATGGGAAAATTTGACACAGGAAGAAAGAAATTATTATGGTGAAAACATAAATCTTCAACTTAATTCATTAATTAGTGGTGCTCAAGGTTACAGGTTTATGCCTAATTTTGAAAATTTATTTGAAAATGCAAAAAACATAACCTTTTATTTAAAAGATGCAGATGTTGGAAAATGCTATGGATTTAGGGCAACTATGCAATCGGAGTGTCCAAGGTTTAAAGGAGGACCAGCTCATCATATCAAATTTAAAACTAAAAAAACAAATGGTTTTGATAAAATCAACCCCGCAAAAACAGAAAAATTAGAAAGAAGACTAGCATATTAAACAATTATATCGATTCTCCCTTTAAAATAAGTTTTAATTTGTCTTTACCAAATCTTGCAAATATTTCACTCTTTTATCAAAATCCCTTTGATTACTTTCATAAGTTATTAAAATATTTTTACCATTTTTGTCTAACTTTTCAAAATAAAGATTAATAATTCCCAATTTATCATCTGATTTTGCAGTATCTTTTAACGGATAATCACAATAACCATAAACAACAAGATTAGCTAAATAAAAAATATCTGATTTATACTCTTCCTCATTCTTATTGGTATTTACTCCTCTAAAATTTTGTCTAAACACGTTTACCCCTTCAGAGATAACTGGATTTTGAAAAGTATAAAAATTATTTACTTCAGGGTAGATTTTACATTCTAAAACTTTTCCAATTTGTTCGTCTTCTTTTAAAAATATACAAAGACAAGCACTGTCTCCACATTTATTAGCTGGCTTTTTAATAGTAAAATAGCTATTAGGATAATCAACAAAATCAACACAAGAAGTCAGTGACGTCTGTTCATTTTTATTAAACCCAACCAATACATAGTTTTCCTCAATCTGAAACGGAAAATGTCTTTCCACAACAATTTTCTCAGGATTATCAACCATTGTTTGTATCTGATTAGTTAAAGATTTAAAGTTTGCATCCGTAACAGGATCAATATCTTTAGGTATAAGCAAAGAACCTAATGAAACTAAATAATAAAATGAACCCAATACTATTAAAATACCTAACAAAATCTGTACAACCGGTTTTACTGCTTCTTGCGCCACGCCCTTTTTATAGAATTTCATATTAATCAATTTTTAACTTGGTAATTGTTCTGCGCATAAATCCTTGCCATCAACACTACTTCCACCAAAACAACATCTTTTTAAAGTTTTATATTGCTCTTTACACAAATTGGAAGGACCTGATTTAGAATCATCATCTTTCAAATCACACCCAAAATAATATCCGTCTTTATCTTT